>NZ_JAQIBL010000078.1 GCF_027859075.1 Oceanispirochaeta sp.
GTGTACATGCTTAGAAACAAGAAATTCCATTGGATTGCTACCGTTCCTGCCACATTTATGTCTGCCGTTGTGACTACATATATTCTGCAGGCTCCTGAAGGATTAAAACTGTCTCCTTCCATCTCCCAGCCCATCGGTATTGTAATTGCGATTGTACTGTTGGCAGTTTTCATTGTTACGGCTCAGAAGCATAAATCTGTTGGAGCTCCCGAGCCGGCATAATATTCCTTTTCTGTAAATGTTTCCTGCCGGAGGTTCATGGGGTTCCTCCGGCTTTTTTTATTATAATGAGATGCTGTGCTATTATTGATTGTACAGGGGGAATGGTATGAATGGACGGGAACGGATAAAACATTTTTTAAGGGGAAATCCTGTCGATTCCAGTCCCTGCATGCCCATCACCATGATGTTCGCGGCCGATCTCATCTCAGAGTCCTATAAGAAATATGCCACAGATGCAAAGACACATGTGAAAGGACAGGTTGCCGTCGCCGAAGCCTTTGATCTGGATTATGTTTCAGCCATTTCTGACCCGGCCACAGAGGCTCATGACTGGGGTGCGGAAGTCATCTGGTTTGATGATCAGCCTCCCGCCACGAATGAAGCGCATGCCCTGATTTCTGATAAATCAGCGCTTTTGAAATTGATTCCTCCCGATCCCTATACAGGTAAAAGGATGAGTAACCGCCTGGAAGTGGTCTCCGGATTAAAAGCCGCCTGCGGTGATACCAGACTGATTGAGGGCTGGGTGGAGGGACCTGCCGCCGAAGCCTCCGACCTGAGAGGCATTAATCATATCATGCTGGACTGTATGGACGATCCCTCTTTTGTCAGTGACATGTTTGCCCTGGTCAACGAAACGGCGATAAAGTTTGCTCTCGCCCAGATTGAGGCAGGTGCGGATATCATCGGATTCGGTGATGCTGCCGCCTCTCTTTTCGGCCCTGCACTTTATGAAGAGCTGATCTGGGAGCATGAGAAGAAACTGGTGGAGGCTATACATAAAGCCGGTGCTCTGGCCCGTCTTCATATCTGTGGAAATACAAGCTCCATCTGTAAAATGATGGCCGCTACCGGAGCAGATATTCTGGATATTGACTCTCTTGTCACTCCGGAAGATGCCCGGAGAGAAACAGGACCCGAGGCTGTACTCCTTGGATTCGTAGATCCTGTCAGGATACTGATGAATGGAAATAAACGACTGATCAGTAAAGAGCTTGAAGTCTGCCGGGATGTGGCGGGCCCCCGTTTTATCTACGGTGCCGGATGCGAAGTTCCCCGGGGGACGCCTCACCGGAATCTGAAGGCTCTGGTACAGTTTGCACGGGAAAATTAAGCTTTCCATGACAAACTTAAGATTTTCAGGGTAAATACCTTGTCCTTCTGAATCCTTGTATTAAATTCTTCATGTATTTAGCAAAAATTTGTTCCTGCCCGGATCCTTCAAAGGCACCTTATGATAAATACATCACTTATCAAAGGAGTTTTTTTATGAAGAGATTATTACCTTTACTGATCCTTCTGGCAATTATTTTTACCGGATGTCAGAAAGCCGAAACTGTTAGTACTGAAGCAGTCGCCGCCCCCGAAGCATCTACAGCAGATCAGCTGTATATAGAGGTCTCTGCTCTTGGAAACCTGGACTATTTTTATGACCATAAAATGGGAATGAAGATGGTCGGTGAAGAACTGGGTGTCCGCACCGAATATATCGGTCCTGCCGAATATGACATGAATGCCATGATTTCTGCTTTTGAATCAGCCATTGCTAAAAAGCCGAATGGAATTGTCGTCGTCGGTTTTGAACCCTCTTTGAACTCTATTGTCAATAAAGCCATAGCCCAGGGAATTCCCGTTGTTACTGTTGATGCTGACCTTCCCGGTTCAGATAGACTGGCCTTTATCGGTACTGGTAATTTCGGTGCCGGTGTTGAGGGCGGAAAGAAATTGGCTTCTCTTATTGGTGAAAGCGGTAAAGTAGCTATTATGACAAAACCTGGTCAGTCCAACCTGGAAGAAAGAATTGCCGGTTACAAACAGGCTTTGTCCGAATTTCCCGGAATTGAAATTGTACAGATTGCAGACACTCGGAGTGATCCTGTTATCGCGGCTCAGGCTGCTTCCGCTCTGATGCAGAAATACCCCGACCTGAAAGGTCTGGCATGTGTTGAAGGAGCTGGCGGAGCCGGTGCGGCAACCGCTGTCAGAGAAGCCGGAAAAGCCGGAATTGTTAAGATCGTAGCCATGGATAGAGGAAACGAAGTACTGGAAGCCATCGAAGAAGGTATCATTTCTGCAACTGTTGCTCAGCAGACAGCTCTGATGCCCTACTATGCAACCCAGATCTTATTCAATCTGAATAACAGCAAAGTCGCCATTACAACTGATAACAAATTAGCCGGTGTACTGGGAATACCTGCTACAGTAGACACAGGAACGGTCATCGTGGATGAAAGCAACTACAAGTTTTTCATGAGATAAATTATGATTTAAAAGAGTCGTATGTAATTAAGAGAGCAGTCTTTCAGTCTGATAAGAGGGAGGGCTGCTCTCTTTATAAAGAGATATATAGGAGTTTATATGTCTGAATGGATATTGGAAGCACGGGGCATTGAAAAAGATTTTCCCGGTGTAAGAGCATTGGACGGAGTCGATCTTCAAATTAGAGAAGGTGAGGTTCATGCTCTGGTTGGTGAAAACGGAGCTGGTAAATCCACTCTGATGCTGGTATTAAGCGGCATTTATCAGCCTGATGGCGGTGTCATTTATCTGGAGGGAGAAAAGATTCATTTTTCATCCCCTCATGATGCCAACCACAAGGGAATCAGTATTGTGTTTCAGGAATTAAGCCTGATACAGGGTCTGAGTATTGCCGAGAATATTTTTGCCAACCGCCAGCCTGTGGGCAAAATGAACATGATTGACTGGGATGCCCTTCACACACAGACGAAAGAACTGTTGGCGTTATTTGATCTGCAGGATCTGAATCCGGCCACTCCGGTGAGAGAACTCTCCGTCGCCAATCAGCAGGTCATCGAAATTATCAAGGCTATTTCATTTAATCCCAGAGTTCTTATTCTGGATGAACCTACTTCATCTCTTACAGAACATGAAGTCACTCAATTGTTTGAAAACATTAGAAAACTCAAGAAAAAGGGTCTTTCATTTATTTATATATCTCATCACCTCAGCGAGATTTTTGAGATAGCCGATAGAGTTTCCATCCTGAGGGATGGCCAGTATGTCTGCAGCGCAGAAGTTTCAGAAATTGATGAGGATTTTCTAGTCAACAATATGGTCGGCCGGACTATCTCAAATATGTATGGCCAGAGGAAAGAGGATCAGATTATTGGTACAGAACTTCTGAAAGTGGAAAATCTCAGTCGAAAAGGTTTCTTTGAAAATATCAGTTTTTCAATTAAAGCCGGGGAAATCGTTGGAATGGCCGGTCTTGTCGGGGCGGGAAGAACCGAAGTTGGACGGTCCATATTCGGGGCGGAAGTTCCTGAATCAGGACAGGTCTCCCTGGATGGCAGAATCCTCAATATTAAGAATCCCAAGGATGCCATTCATTATGGTGTTGGATACCTCAGCGAAGACCGGAAAACTCAAGGCTTGATCCTGGATTTTTCAATAACACAGAACCTCGTCGCTAACCATCTGGAAGATTTTACATCGCCCTCAGGTTTTTTAAATGAGGCGCATATTCAGAAGTTTGCCGCAGAAAGTAAAGATGAGTTCGGAATCATGACACCCTCTCTCGATCAGAAATTGGCCAAACTGTCGGGAGGAAACCAGCAGAAAGTACTCGTGGGGGCCTGGATGGGAATCAAACCCCGTCTCCTGATTGTGGATGAACCCACAAGAGGCGTCGATGTCGGTGCGAAGAGTGAGATATATAATCTGCTCCGTAATCTGGCTGACCGAGGGGTGGGAATTTTAATGATCTCATCGGATCTGCCGGAAATCCTGGGTATGAGCGACCGCATCTTAGTCATGCAGAGCGGAAAACTGGTCGGGACGGTTCAGGGAGATCAGGCCACAGAAGAAAGTATTATGACCCTCGCTGCAGGGACTGTTGAAGGAGCACAATAAATGAACTGGTTAAAAAGTATGGTAAAACAGAGGGAGTTTATGATCTTTATGATCGTATCACTCCTTTTTATAGTAATGATATTTGCCTCACCCTATTTCTTGAGTACGGGAAATATTCTGGCTGTTCTTCTGGGGCTTTCCCTGGAAGCCATCATTGCCGTAGCCATGGCTCATCTGATGGTCTCCGGCGGCTTTGATATGTCCGTCGGGTCGGTCGTGGCTTTTACGGGTGCCATGACGGCATTGATGCTCAAAGCAGGGGTTCCCATTCCTATGGCTCTGCTAATCGGACTCCTGATCGGCGGCGCTATCGGTTTCTTCAATGGATTTATAATTGCCAAGGTAGGGATAAATCCTTTTGTAACCACCCTGTCCAGTTTGAGCCTTTTTAGAGGGCTGACCCTGATTGTTACCAAAGGTCAAAACATAACAGGACTTCCCGATGCATTTAAAGCCATTGGTCAGGCTAAAATATTCGGTATTCAGACACCCATTCTCATTGCCGCCGCTCTTATCATCGTAGGAGATATTTACCTGAGGAAATCCAGGTTTTTTCGGCAAAGTTACTACATCGGGGGGAACGAACAATCCGCGAGACTCTCAGGAATCCCTGTGGATAAAATGAAAATTCTGGCTTACGTCCTGACAGGCCTCTTTGCCGCCATTTCCGGAATCGTCATGACGGCGCGCCTGGGATCTGCCTCTGTGACAGCCGGTACCGGAATGGAACTGCGGGTCATTACGGCAGTTATCATTGGAGGTGCCAGCCTTCAGGGGGGTGAAGGTTCGGTTCTGGGAGCTTTTCTGGGTACTTTTCTTATAGCCATTATCACCAATGCCCTGACACTCCTGGGTGTGGATGTTTACTGGCAAACCTTTGTTCTCGGGGGAACTCTTCTAACCGCAGTTCTCATTGATACCCTTAGTAAAAAATACAAGACAATCTAGGAGATCTGACTCATGACTGGTAAAGAAAAATTACAGAATGCACTCAATCATAAGGATGGTCCGGTTCCGGTAGATTTTGGAGCCACCAGTGTCACAGGTATGCACTGTTCTGTCGTGGAGGGGCTCCGGAAGTATTACGGACTTGAGAAAAAGCCGGTTAAAATTCATGAACCCTACCAGATGCTGGGCCTTGTGGAAGAAGATCTTCAGGATGTGATAGGGGCTGATGTGACGGGAGTTTTTCCCCGGGATACACTTTTTGGATTCCCTCTTGAAAACTGGAAGGAATGGACGACTCCCTGGGGACAGGATGTTCTGGTTCCCGGGAATTTTAACACAAGCCGGAAGGACGGGGATGTGTTTATCTACCCCGAAGGGGATATGAACGCCTCTGCCAGTGGCCGGATGCCTGAGGGCGGATATTTTTACGATACCATCGTCAGACAGCCTGAAATCGATGATGATAATTTGAATCCTGAAGATAATCTGGAAGAATTCGGCCCTGTCTCTGATGTTGATCTGGCCTATTTCAAACAGGCTTGTGATAAAGCTGCACAGACGGGGAAGGGCATCATTGCCACCTTTGGCGGTACAGCTTTTGGTGATATCGCTTTGGTCCCGGCTCCTTTTCTTAAAGAACCTAAGGGCATCCGGGATATTACTGAGTGGTATATATCCACAATGACCCGGGCCGATTATATTCATGAGGTTTTCCAGAAGCAGAGTGATATTGCTCTGGCCAATCTGGTTAAAATTTACGCGGCAGTCGGTGATACTCCCGATGCCGTTTTCATCTGCGGAACCGACTTTGGAACACAGAATTCCCAATTCTGTTCCACAGACAGTTACAATGAAATGTATGCCCCCTATTATAAGAAAATCACCAGCTGGATTCATGAAAATACTGGCTGGAAAACATTCAAACATTCCTGCGGTGCCGTGGAGCCCTTTATGAGTCATTTTGTAGACAGCGGATTTGATATTATCAATCCGGTGCAGTGTTCCGCCGACGGTATGGACCCTTCTCATTTGAAGGACAAGTATGGTCAATCCTTGACTTTCTGGGGAGGAGGAGTGGATACTCAGATGACTCTTCCTTTTGGAACAGCCGATGAGGTCAGAAAGGAAGTTGCCGAACGATTGAAAATTTTCAGCAAGCAGGGCGGATTCGTTTTTGATGCCATTCATAATGTACAGGCTCTTACTCCTATAGAAAATATGGTGGCCCTTTTCGAAACAGTTAAGGAATTCAATGCGGATCGCTCCTAGAGGGCGGATGGATCAGATATATAAAATATTAATTGTCGACGATGAACCTCTGGCCCGCTTTTCTTTCAGAAATCTGATAGAAACACGGTTCCCGGGGTTTGTTGTCTCCGGAGAGGCCGGGACAGGCCCGGAAGGTTTGGAGATCTTCAGCCGTATAAGACCTGATATTGTTATGATGGATATACAGATTCCCGATCTGAATGGTCTTGAAACCTCCCGCTTGATTCTGGAGCGGCATCCTGAGGCTCAGATCATTGTCCTTTCGGCTTATGACCAATTTGAATATGTTCAGGATGCCATCAATCACGGTGTGCTGGGCTATCTTCTCAAACCGGTTCAGGAAAAAAAACTGGCCCGATTACTGGATCTTGCAGTTCAGAGGATCATCAGTCAGAGGGAGACTTTAAGAGATCTGGATCAGCTGAAAACATACCGTCAAATTGCCGAGAGCGATATGGTGAGTTCCTTTATATACGGTAGCTGCGGGGGGCTGAGTGCCGGTTTTTATGCGGATCATCTGAAACCTTCTGTTAAAAGCGGATTCTTTGTTTTGTTCCGCCTGGATGAAATCCCGACTCAGATGAGCCGTATCAGTACAGATATTTCAGATTTTATAAAGCATCTGCCCGGATGCAGCGCCGGACGCTGGATGGGGGGAATCCTACCTGTCTTTATCAAACGGGAAACAGGCGCGGAAATTGACGAGGTCCTGGTAGAAAGCATTGCACACAGGCTTCAGATACTCAGCAGTAGAACTGTTCTGACCGGTATCGGCAGTATTAAAAGCAATCCAGCCGAGTTTCCTCTCTCCTACAGACAGGCCATGAATGCCCTGGAAACAGGTCAGTCCCCGGGGCAGGTTTTTGAATACTCCCGGGAACTGGAAGACCGTTTTTTTACAGCTTTAAAAAGTACCTCACCCGATAATCCTGTAGAAATTCTGGATCAGTTTCTAAGACGTTTGAGTGAGCCCGATGTGATTCTCAGAGATTGTCAAACCGCATTGACAGAATTTTTGATCCAGCTGCGGCGGTTTATGGAAGACCAGGGAGACATGCAGGGCAGCCTTCTTATTGCCAATATGCTCCGGGATATTCCTTTACAGGAAGATCGTCTTGAACTCCTGAGCTGGATTGCTCAGTCTCTGATGGATTACATGGAACTTCAGCAGAACAGCCATGCTGTGGAGGATCTTCAAATCAGGAAAATCCTGAAGTACATCGATTTGAATGATTTTAATGAAGTCAGTCTCGAAACGACGGCTCGTTCGGTGGGATTGACTCCCCAGTATGTGAGCAAGATCTTCAAAGATAAGTATAAAATGAACTTTCTGGAATATCTTATCAGCCGCAGGATGGAGTTCGCCTGCCGCCTGCTCAAGGAATCGGATATGACAGTCCGTAAAATAGCCGGAGAAGCCGGATATGGGGATGTCAATTATTTCAGTAAAGTCTTCAAAAAGCAGAAAGGCATGAGTCCCCGGGAATACCGGCAATCCAACTAATCTTACACAGGTATTCTTATGTGACAGATTGTTCCGGATGGATTCCCTTCTTCTATTTGAAAGCACTCTTTCCCATACTTCAGGGCCAGACGCCTCATCACATTTCTGATCCCCATGGAATCCATTTGAAATGCAGTATCCATAATCTCATCAATTCTGTGACGGCTGATACCCACACCGTTATCTCTGATTTCAATGACAATGTGGTCGTCTTTCGTTTTGATACTGAGCTGTACTTTTCCCGGGCGGGATATCGGCTCAACTCCATGTTTGATCGCATTTTCAACGAGAGGCTGAAGGATAATGGCCGGGACCTGAACCGAAAGGATCTCCGGGTCTATCTCTTTGTCAAAGGAAAGCTTCTCCCCGAAACGGGTTTTCTGGATATGAATATAACTCCCTATGAGATCGACTTCCTCTTCCAGGGAAACCATACTCTTCTGATTCAACAAATTATAACGGAGCAGTTCTGAGAGGCTGCGGATCATATCCCCGGTCCGGGGTGCTTCTTCCAGGGTACTGAGAGAGTCAATAACATTCAAAGTATTGAATAGGAAATGGGGATTCATCTGTGACTGAAGGAGAGACAGTTCGGATTCTTTTAACAGGTGTTCTGTTTTATGATGCTGTATCTCCCTGTCCTTTAACTTTTGTTCCAGCTCGGCTTTTTCCTGAATCCCTACAATCTGTGAACTGATCCGGCGTGACATTTCATTAAAGGAGCGGAACAGGACGGTAATCTCATCTTTTCTCTTAGGCTCTTTCAGGTTGATAACTTCTGCATTCCGGCCGAACCTGATGAGTTCCAATGCCAGTTGATGGATGGGGCGGGACACGGATAACGAGAAATTCCAGGCCAGGATGTAGCAGACTAATATGATAAGGATAACAGCGGTAATATTAATCTTAAGATTCCGGTCCATCAATTTTGTGAAATTAAGAAAGAAGTCCTGCAGGTTGTCCAGAAAGAGAGTATTGAGGTCCTGCAATTCTTCCCTGACATAACCGGAAAGCTTCAAAAGGTCTGTTTCCGATTCTCTGACATATATGGTTTCTTTTCCTGATTGATAGTTCTCTATGAGCACTGACGCCTTGCTTCTGTATGTTTCCAGCATGGCATTCAGATCCCGAAAGGAATAAAGCATTTCTCTGCTTTCCTGAACAAGCCCTTTCTGACTGTTCAACTTTTCTGAGGTTTTGATAAAACCCTGTCTGTATTGAATCAGATAGTCATCGTTGCCGCTGCGGATATAATTGCTGATATTGTCGTTAATATTCTGAATATCATTATGAATGCTATGAAGAAGGATCTGCTGATCCACACGTGTGGCTAAGATGCGGTCCTGCCCGGTAATCCTGAGAAGAGTGTAGGTATTTAATCCTCCGAGAGAGAATATGATGACGAAAAAAGAGGTTAATAGCTTCTGTCTTAAGCCATAAGGCAGAGATTCGGGGAGATGGGGATTATCCATACATAGATTTTAATGGTTTTAAGATGATATTGGTAGCGGATCTATCAAATGGAAACCATGAATTTTGAGCGAGTCTTTGTAGTTCTGAAATAAAGAGCTGAGGCGGCTTGAAAACCGCCTCTCTCATAGACATAATAGACTCATGACAGAAAAAAAAGAGTCTTTTAAGATAAAAATAGCCTATTCCTATTCGACTATCCTCAGTGCCAAGCTTCGAAACTTCAGAAAACACAGTTTGTTGAAATATACTTTTTCGGCTGTGATCTACAGTGTGGTACTGACCCTCATCAGAGGAGGGAACCCCCTTTCTAAAAGCGGAGCCATCTTCTTCCTCAACTTTTTCCTGCTTTTTATATGCCTCAGTGTTCTCCTGATGTTTGTTTCCAGCTGGCTTATGGCTCGAAAATATGCGGATAAATCTATGATCTATACATTTTCCTCCTCAGGGATTCATATCCATAATGAAATCAATAAGCTGGAGGAGGAACATGACTGGAACTGGATACGGTCTTATGAGCTGACAAAAAAGGCTCTTTATCTGCTGATTCAGTCAAAGAAACCCTTTGAGATCATCCTGAACCGCCCGGATCTCAGCCAGGAAGAACTTGATTCATTGATCCTCTGGTTAGGAAATCGATCCTAAGAGCATGAATCATTACAAAAATTAGTTATATCGGCAAAGAAATCTTCTCTACCCCCCATCTTCAGTCATACCATTTGATCCCTCTGGTGAGAAACATTGTAATGCTTAATGCTGCAAAAAGACCTGCCGTTCCCATGACGAGGGCATAGTCTTCAGATTTCAGGACAAAATAAAGGTAGCCGTAGCCCGATGACATAACGGGAAGCAGGTACAATCCTTTCCAACCGACTCCGTCAATGGAGAGGGTGTACAACGAGAGCATCACGGCTACTGCCGCGGAGGCTGCCAGGTAAGAGGGCATAAAGGCAATATGTTCGGACAGTGAGAGAAGGATCAGGTAAAAGAGGATATTTCCAAAGCCTGCCAGAAGGTATTGAATGGGATGAATTCGGACCTTACGGATCAGTTCAAAAAGAAAGAAGGTCATAAAAGGCATGATCAGGAAAAGTATTCCGTAATCGATGGTTCTCCTGGTTTTATTGTATGAGTTCAGTGCGGGGTAATAGTTCAGACCAAACGCTGTCTGCCTCATCTCATCAAAAACGGAAGTTTCCGATTCTGACCAGGATTCGGGGACACTTCGGCTCAATGAATGAAGTTCCCATTCGGCAGTAAATCCCTGGTCTGAAATATTTTGCTGGGTGGGCAAGTAGTATCCCTGGAAGGAGGGGGAAACCCAGTCTGATTCGAGGTGTATTCTGGTTTCTCCGCCCAAAGGCAGAAACTCAAGGGAGGTTCCTCCTCTGATCTCCTGGTTGAAACGGAAGGGGATGGTCCGGCTGATGTTCCATGTTTCTCCTGATCCGATGTCAACGGGGACTTTCAATACAGCATCATAAAAGGAAAGGGCGCTGTCACCGGGCTCAAAATTGATTTCTTTCCCTCCCCAGAGCAGCGGGCCTGTCTTCTTCATACCCTTCAGATGATGATAGCTGAACTGGACGTAGGCCTGGTCCCATATCAAGTCAGCAGAGTTGTAATTTTTATATAGTGGCTCAAGTGCAAAATCCCCTGATCCGCTCAAATCCAGGGTAAATACGGGAACCTCGAATATACCCCGGTGCTTCATTTCACTCCGGCTCCGGACATCCAGATCCAGGTTGCGGGGGAGCATGTAAACTCTTTCTGTGTATTCTTCCATTCTCAGAACCTTGCCTGCCTCATCCAGAACCTCCCGCTTCATGCGGCGGGGTACAACGAGAACGGGCCCTCCGATGGCGCTTTCTCCCCCCCAGGATGAAACCACATCTGTTTCGGCTTCCAGCTTTCTGCCTTCTCTCTCCCGGATCAGGTCCTTGATCATCCCCAGGGGGATGAGGAATAGGAAAATCATCACCGTGATGATGATAATCTTGAGCCCGAAGGAGGGCGCGCCGTTTCCTTGCATCTTCATCAGTGGTGATTTCCAGTTCGGTTTTCCCGTTTCGTTACTATTGTTCTCTTTCATCTTGTTCTCCAGTTCTTCCATTCTACCTAAGATGTAGCAGATCTTAGGTGATTACCTGCTCAGTATGAGGGGGAATGTTGGCAGGATGAGGGCCTAATTGCGGCAGAATGATGGCAATTAGGCTTCCTTCTATGAACCTGTGGGTTCTGGTGTGATACACTTTGTGTATGGCAAGAATTGCAGTCGTAGACGACGAAGAGAGTTTAAGAGAAACCTTGACATATGCCCTGGAAAAAGAGGGCCATTCTGTCACTTCCTTTGAAGATGGAGAGAAAGCCTGGCTTGCCTTCAAGGAAGAAAAACCCGATCTGATGATTCTGGATATCATGATGCCCCGGATGGACGGCTTGGAGCTATGCCGGAAAATCAGGCAGGAGGATGAACAGATTCCTCTCATCTTCCTCTCTTCCCGGGATGAAGAGTTTGACCGCATTCTGGGCCTCGAAATCGGCGGGGATGACTATTTGTGCAAGCCCTTTTCTCTGCGGGAACTCTGCACCCGTGTAAAGGTCCTTCTGCGAAGAGAGCAGAAGGGCCGGCAGTATTTTTTCTCTCCGACGAGACCCTCCTCATCTCAGGACAGGAATCAGGATCAGAATCTTGAGATCTGCAGCAGCAGTTACAGAGCCTGGTGGAAGGGGTCAGTTCTCCCTCTGTCTATCAGTGAGTTCCGGATTCTCAAAGACCTTACTGAGGCTCCGGGTACCGTCCGGACCCGGGATCAGCTGATTCTGGCGGCGTTTCCTCTGGATAACTATGTGAGTGACAGATCCATAGACAGCCATATCAAACGCCTGCGGAAGAAAATCCTTCAGGTCGACAAAGAATTTGACCGGATCGAAGCCGTCTATGGTTTGGGCTACCGCTATCGTGAGGGCTTTTAATGTCTAAACTGACTCTCCGCCTTCTTGTTTTTAACCTCCTGCTGGTTTTTTTTCCCATCGGTATGTTTTTTTACCTTGATACCTATGAAAAGCAACTCCTTACAGGCATGGAAAATGCCATGGTGCAGCAGGGACGCCTGATCGCAGCAGCCTTGAGAGAGTCTGATGACATAAAGGAGGATGGCCTGACTCTTCTCAGAAATATGGAGGGACGTCAGGATGCCCGCATCAGGATTGTGGATGAGGCGGGCCAGCTTCTGGCAGACTCCAGTTCTCCTTCTCTTCTGCCGGAGTCCAAAGCCCTTTCCAGTCCCGGCGTTTCCAAAGTCAGCAGCCGGGGGTCTTCTCTATATGAGGAAATTTCTCCGTCTTTGCGGGAACATTGGCTTTATAAGACTGCCGTCTATCCTCTGAATATTATCAAACGCCTTTTTGTGGAACCCCCGGTTCCCCTTCCATCCGCCGAATATTACAGCGCTTCCACAGAGCTGCTGGGCCCGGAAATCATGGAGGCTCTTCAGGGACGATATGGTGCTTATACGCGCTATTCCAGCGGCGGACAGAGGTCGGTGAATCTTTATTCCGCTCTGCCGGTGATCAGGAAGGAGGCCGTCGCAGGGGTGGTGCTGATATCCCGGTCGACCTACAGGATTCTGACAGATCTCTACAAGCTCCGTCTGGATATGGTCAGGGTCTTTTTTCTTTCCTTGTCCGCCGCCGCAGTTTTGTCACTGATCCTGGCCAGGACAATCACGATCCCTGTCAGGAAATTGAGGGATCAGGCCGAGAGTTTTCTGGATCATAGAGGGCGTATCAGGGGAAGCTTCCGATCTCTGAAGAACCGGGATGAAATAGGGGATCTGTCCCGTTCCCTGGACAGTTTATCCGGGCGTCTGGAAGAATATGTCGGCTTTATGGACGGCTTTTCCTCAGACCTCTCCCATGAACTCAAAAACCCGGTGGCTTCCATCCTGAATGCGGTAGAACTGAGCCGGGATGCAGATACCCCGGACAGGGATCGGTTTCTGGAAATCATACAGAAAGAGGGGCGGAGGATCCAGAGGCTGATTGATGATATGAGGAACATCAGCCAGATCGATGTACAGATCGGTGAGGAATCCCGGGGGATCATGGATATATCGACCCTTGTGAGAGAGTTGGTTCATCAGAAGAATGCCGGTGGCGAGCGTTTTATTCTACAGGAAAAACAGGGGAATCAACGAGATTTCATGATCCGGGCTTCCGAGGATAGAATCGTCCAGTGTCTTGTGAATCTGATGGATAATGCGGACAGCTTTTCAGATCCTGCTGAACCGATCCTTGTCAGGATGGAAGAGGCCGGGCAGTCTGTTGAAATCTCTGTTTTGGACCGGGGGCCCGGGATTCCCGAGGGGAACATCCCCAAGCTGTTCAACCGCTTTTTCTCAGACAGGACTGCCCCGGACAAGCAGAACCATTCCGGCCTGGGACTTTCTATTGTACATTCCATTGTTCAGGCCTACGGTGGAACCGTTTTCTGCAGAAACAGAGAAGGGGGCGGGGCTGTTTTCTCTCTTTGTATACCCCTTCAATATTTTACATAGATGTAAATAATTATCACTTTACATACTCAAAGGTATGATTATACTGGGGAATTGGCCCTTTAAGGCTGTTGGCATGGTAATTGTATAGTAGAAAGACAGAGACCTTTGATCCCTGGAGTTTTAATGAAGCGAATTTTAGTTTCTATCCTGTTTGTTTTTCTCTCTTTACCTATGGTTTTTGCCAATGGAAAGAGAGAGACAGTCTCCTCTGATAAGGCGATCATCGTTTTTGCCGCCGTCAGCACCATCGATGTCATTCAGGATCTGGCAGACCTGTTCAAGGCTGAAACGGGTCAACCTGTGCTTCTTAATCCTGCCTCCAGCGGAACCCTTGCCAAACAGCTGATAGAGGGGGCTTATGCGGATGTGTATGTCTCGGCATCTGCAAGATGGATGGACTACGTAACGTCATATGATCTGGTGGAAAAATCGGCTCCTTTTGCGGGTAACAGGATCGTATTGATCGCCCCTTCCGACTCCACCGATGGTCCTGTGAATATTGATGACTCCCTGGACTTTCCCGCCTCTTTCGACGGGCGTCTTTCCATGGGTGATCCTTCTCATGTTCCCGCGGGTGCCTATGCACTGAGTGGTTTGGAGTATTATCAGTGGTATGATGAAATGGAGCCGCGGCTGCTTCCCGGTGCCAATGTAAGAGTCTCCCTGGCGGTGGTGGAACTGGGAGAAACAGAGAGAGGCATCGTGTACCGCACGGATGCCCTCAAATCTAAAAAAGTTAAAATCCTGGGAGTCTTCCCGGAGAAGAGTCATAGGCCTGTCTCCTATTTCTGCGCCTTTTTAAAACAGGGGAGCCCTGGAGGAAAAGACTTTTATGATTATATCTCCACAAGTGAGGACGCGGCAGAGGTCCTGAGGCAATACGGTTTTGATGTTCAATAATAGATCGGAGCAGGACATATGAATTCTTCTGAAATCCTGACAACCTTATTTCTCTCCATCCGTATCGGGATCATTGCAACGGCTTTGAATCTGCCACTGGCCCTGATTCTGGTGTACTGGATGACAAGGCATGATTTCAGAGGCAAGAATCTACTGGATGGTCTGATCAACCTGCCTCTGGT
>NZ_JAQIBL010000079.1 GCF_027859075.1 Oceanispirochaeta sp.
CTCCGTATCAATGATATTGAAGCGCTCGATGATTTCATCGGATGGCCCGATATCCGTTCCGATCCAGCGTCGGTCTTTAAGCTCGGCCACAATATAGGTGGAACCCGAACCGCCGAAGGGATCAAACACTAGATCACCCGGTTGTGAGGCCATCTCAATGACCCGGTCCAAGAGTTTAATGGACAATTCATTTGAGTTTTTCCGTCTCTTATATTTGGCATGTCGAACCGGAGGAATATCCGTCCAGATATCCGTAATATTCACACCCTTCTTGTTCATCTTGGATTTATACCCGCCATAGTCCTTCAGGTCTCCATAGCATTTGGGGCAGATCTGCATGGGGATGCGGTCGGGTGCAAAAAAGTTGGCCTTCTTCCCCTTGGTATAATAGAGCAGTGAATAATGAGAGGGATACAGGCGGCCCTTGATGGGGAGGCTGGATTTAAGATCCACAGCGATCCAATTCTTAAAATAGAGAGACTTGTTCAATCTCTTTGAAATTTCGATGTTCCATCGGGGCAGATTCCACAGGAATAGGGCCCCTCCAGGCTTCAGAATCCGGCACATTTCATCCACCCAGCCGTTCATCCAGCGTATGTACTCTTCCTCTTTAATCAGATCGTTCATCCGGGAAGGGTATTTTTTATTCAGATTAAAGGGAGGATCTGCAAAAATCAGATCCAGGCTGTTATCCTCCATGCCGGCCATGACATCCAGGCAGTCATTCCGGTAGAGAATTCCATTCGGAGTATGCATTGTTGGATTGAGTTTTTTAGTTGTCGGTTTTTTTGATTTTAATTCGGGAATGAAAGAGAGATTCTTCTGGAGGTATTCAAGGGTCCCCCCGTCCACGACTCCCCAGAGGACCTTCAATTGGGCACTGTTATATTGAAAATACCCGGAAAGCCTCTTTAAATGCTCTTCCGAGGGCAGTTTCCTGTCGTGAAAGTAACTATTGAGCGTATCATAGGGGATTTCAAGACCTTCAGAGAGTTTCTTTAATTCTATCGGAGTTCTGGAGAAAAAATCGGAGCTTGGACTCATGAAAATGATTTTAGAATGATCATATCACTTTGTCGAGGACTTATGATAGAAAAGCTCGGGAACCTGATCATGGTTCATGATTCTTATGGAATATAAAAACAATAATGAGTTCATTTTTTTTATTAATCTCTTAACTTCATACTGGGAAGGCCGATATATCGGCGGTTAAAAGTATATCTTTAATTTTATTTTAGTTTAAAGAATTCTACCCCCGATACAGATAAAGACGGATGAAATATCTGCCCAGGCAAGGATGCCTGAAAATGTACTAAACCACGGAGGAACTATGATTATCAATCACAACATTACCGCCATGACTGCAAACAGAAACCTGAGTATTGCCGGCAGCAACACAGCCAGTAACATGGAAAAACTATCATCTGGAATGAGGATCAACAAAGCCGGAGACGATGCTTCAGGACTGGCTGTTTCAGAGAAAATGCGCTCACAGATCCGAGGCCTGAATCAGGCTTCCCGGAATGCGGCAGACGGTGTTTCTTTTATCCAGACAACAGAAGGGTTTCTACAGGAGACGACTGATATTATTCAGAGAGTCAGAGAACTGGCCGTTCAGTCTTCCAACGGTATTTATACAGCCGAAGACAGAATGCAGATCCAGGTTGAAGTCTCTCAGCTGATTGATGAATTGGACCGTGTTGCATCTCATGCACAGTTTAACGGTATGAATATGCTGACCGGCCGATTTGCAGCCGATACGGGCAACAACACAGTGACAGGCGAAATGACCTTTCACATCGGTGCGAATATGGACCAGAAAGAACAGGTTTTCATAGGAACAATGACCGCAGAGGCCTTGGGAATACGTCAGATAGGGAATGGTGAGATCATGTCGATCTCAACTCCTGAACAGTCTAACAGAAACATCGGAGTCCTTGATAATGCTCTAAAGACTGTGAACAAGCAGAGAGCGGACCTGGGTGCCTACCAGAACAGACTGGAAATGGCGATCAAGGGAATTGATATCGGTTCTGAAAACCTTCAGGCTGCCGAGTCAAGAATCCGGGACCTGGATATGGCTAAAGAAACTGTTGACTTCACCAAGAATCAGATTCTGTCTCAGGCAAGCAACGCCATGCTGGCTCAGGCAAATCAGAGAACTCAGTCAGTTCTTCAACTGCTGCAGTAATCTAAGATTCTTTCTCTGGACGAAAAAAAATACCCCGGCTTACCGGGGTATTTTTTTATTCTTTCAGGGGGCTATTTCCCAATGACCTTAATTTTTTTCGGTTTCACAGATTCAGGATGATAACTTCCCAGGGTCTGAGGAAGAGTCCCGAGACATTCTGTCTGACCTGGCTGTAATTGGAGAGAAGGACCTGTTCATCCTTGAATTTTTTCACTCTATGAGCCGCTATCTCTGAACTCAGATTCAAAACAACCAAAATTGATTCTCCCTTATATTCTCTTCTATAGACAAAGACAGTAGGGTCTGATTTTTCAAAAACCATGGAACCATAGGCCAGGCAGGGATGGCTCTTTCTGAGGCTGATGGCTTTTTTGTAATAGCTGAGTATGGAATCGGGATTTTTTTCCTGTTGGGCCACATTGATGTGCTCCCAGTTCTGAGCCATCATGATCCAGGGTTCTTCTTTGCTGAATCCGCCGAAGGGAGAATTATCCCACTGCATGGGTGTGCGGCTGTTATCCCGGCCCCATTTGATGATCTCCTTCATCACCAGGGCTGTATCTTCACCCCTCACTTCAGCCCTGCGATATTTAGCAATGGTATGAGGATCCCGGAACTGATCCAGTCTTGCAAAACCGGCATTCTTCATTCCGATTTCGTCCCCCTGATAAAGAAATGGCGTACCCCACTGGGTCAGGATCATGGTCGCCAGACAGGTAGCCGATTCCTTCCAGAACCGGTCTGCAGCCCCTGCAACCGAAACCATCCTGGCCAGGTCATGATTTCCCAGAAAAATAGCATCCCAACCCTCCCGGGAGAGCTGCTGATACCACTGTTGATAAAATTTCTTATAGTTCTGAGCCGGATTATCCTCAAAATCCCCTTCTTCCAGAAACCCCAGATGAAAGATCATATCAAACTCATGACGTTTCTTATCCACATAGAGCCTGGCGCTTTCGGGAGTGGAACCGCCGGTTTCACCTACTGTCACAGGATCATACAGACTGAACACTTTTTTATGCATCTCCTGAAGGTACTGATGCACCAGATCATGGTTCCGGAAGTGGCAGAACTGTCTGCTTTCACCCGGGGCATGAATATAATCGGGATTCCCTTCGGGTTTACCAATAAGATGAATGGCGTCCAGACGGAGGCCATCGATCCCCTTCTCGAGCCACCAGGCCACCATGCGGTGGATCTCCTTGCGGAGCTCTTCGTTCCGCCAGTTCAGATCGGGCTGTTTCACCCCGAAGATATGGAGATAATACTGACCGGTTTTCTTATCAAACTCCCAGGCTTCGGGGCAGAAATAGGAATCCCAGTTGTTGGGTTCATCCGCCCAGATGTACCAGTCCCTCTTAGGATTATCCAGACTGCTTCTGGATTCAATAAACCAGGAATGTTCATCCGAACTATGGTTGAGAACCAGGTCCATCATGATCCCGATATTCCTCTTGTGAGCTTCCTCCAGGAGGGTATCCAGATCCTCCATGCTGCCCATCTCAGTCATAATATTCTGATAGTCGGAAATGTCATAACCCATGTCGTCATTGGGAGAGGAACAGAAGGGACTGATCCAGAGCATATCTACACCCAGGGCTTCCAGATAGTCCAGCTTTTCGGTGATGCCTGCCAGATCTCCTATACCGTCACCATTGGTATCATTGAAACTGCGCGTATAGATCTGGTAAATCACCATTTCCTGCAATGGTTTGTGATGGAACATGTTCTATCTCCTGATGTTTTTTTTCGGCAAGCCATAAAATAGCGGATAACCCCTCTGGTTGGCAATCCCTGGAGATTGAGTAGAAAATAATTATGACTGATTTAACAGTGATTTTTATGATACCCTTTCATCATGACTGAAACAGAACTGAAAACCTTGAAAGAATTGATTATTAAAACCATGGGTCAACTTGAAGAGAGTGATACCTATCTTCAAGAGGCGACTCAGCCCATAGAGCCTTCGGTAGCCTTGGGGCGATTGACCCGGATGGAAGCCATCGGAGAGAAAAGTGTGAATGAGGCCATGCATATCAAGGTGAAGCAGCGCCTGGAAAGGCTTAAAAATGCCCTGGACCGCATCGAAGACGGGAGTTATGGAGTCTGTGTCCGCTGCCGGAAGGAAATGCCCTTCGGCAGGCTGGAGGCGGTTCCCGAATCTCTGGTATGCGTACCCTGTATGGAGAAAAAGAGTTGAGAAACTATTCTAAAGATCTGCTGCTGTCGCGTAAAATCAATTTTGTTTCGACGATGCAGTGACCCGAGACCGGGACAGCCCCTTCCAGACGGGCAAGGCTTTTATGGCGATCTCCAGATCGAAGCTCTTTCTTGTGCAAAGGCTTTCCATTACAATAGAATAGACACTACCGATTTCTCGGCAGAAGGAAAAGAAATGAGTCATACCATCAAAGGAATAATTTTCGATTTGGACGGTGTTCTTGTTGATACCGCTAAATATCATTTTCAAGCCTGGAGCCAGCTGGGAGAATCCCTTGGATTTACATTTACACTGGAAGACAATGAACGCTTGAAGGGTGTTTCACGCCTGGCATCCCTCGAAATTCTGCTTTCAATTGGAAAAGTGAACCTTTCTGATGAAGAGAAAAAGTCGGCCATGGAAAAAAAGAATAAGAACTATGTGAACATGATCAGCCAGATGACCCCGGAGGGAATACTTCCCGGAGCCCTGGATCTGCTGCTGGAGCTGAAAGACAAAGGTGTAAAAACAGCACTGGGATCGGCCAGTAAAAATGCCCCCCTGATTCTGGAGAAAACCGGATTGGCTGACTATCTGGATGCCGTTGTCGACGGCAATAGAACCAGCCGGGCGAAACCGGACCCGGAAGTATTTTTGCTGGCCGCAGAGGACCTGTCCCTCCCCCCCGAAGAGTGTCTCGTCTTTGAAGATGCGGAAGCCGGCATTGAAGCCGCCCGGAATGCCGGGATGAAAACAGTGGGTATCGGACATAGGGATCAGCTGGGGAAAGCCGATCTGCTCTACCCCGATCTTATAGGAGTCACCTGGTCCAGGATCAGCGAAAAATTATCAGCCCTCGGAGGATAAGAGATGAAAGATTATATCCTACCGAATTCCTGGAAAATTATAGAAGAAGGATTTAATCCTGAATTCAATCGAATCTCGGAAAGCCTCTGTAGTCTTGGTAACGGCCACATGGGACAGAGGGGAAATTTCGAAGAAACCTATTCGGGAGATACCCTGCAGGGAAATTACATGGCAGGAGTCTACTACCCGGATAAGACGATTGTGGGCTGGTGGAAAAACGGATATCCCGAGTACTTCGCCAAGGTTCTCAATGCACCTAATTGGATCGGTCTGAAGATCAGCATAGATGAGTGTGAACTGGATCTGGCTCAGGCTATTGTGGAAGAGTTTCACAGGGAGCTGGATATGAAGACGGGCATTCTAAACAGGATGGTCCGTCTCAAGATAAATCAAACCACAGTGGTAGAGATCGACAGCAGCCGTTTCGTCTCCATGGTCCGCCCGGAAGTGGGATGCCTCCGCTATGCTCTGCGCCTGGTTGAGGGCGGCGGTACCGTCATGATCTCCAGCTTCATCGATGGCAATATCTACAATGAGGATGCCAACTACCATGAATACTTCTGGGAGCACAAGGGAGAATCCATTGACAGCGATTCCGTGGCCCTTGTTGTTGAAACAAAAAAGACAGGATTCACCCTGGCCAGCCGGGTTGGGACTATGGTCACAAAACAGAATACCCGGGGCAGGAACTCCCGGGTGCCCCCCCTGGAATCTCAGAAAAAAGACGGCTGGGCCGCTCAGAATTTCAGCCTGGAGCTGCAGGAAGGGGAATCACTCGTCATCGAAAAAATGACCTCCTGCCTGACCGATCGGGATCATCCGGTACAGGAGCTGCTCCCCCGGGGCAAAGAAGTACTGAACAAGGCCCGGAAAGCCGGCTTTGCAGCCCTCCGGGAGGAACACTGTTCTCAATGGGCACAGATATGGGAACAGAGTGACATTACCATCGACGGTGATGTGTCTGCTCAGCAGGGAATCCGTTTCAATATTTTCCAGCTGAAACAAACCTATACAGGAAAAGACGAACGCCTCAATATCGGACCCAAAGGGTTTACAGGAGAGAAATACGGCGGAGCCTCCTACTGGGATACCGAAGCCTACTGTCTGCCCTTCTTTTTGAGCACAGCCGATTCCTCCATTGCCCGGCAGCTGCTGGTCTACCGCCATAAGCATCTGGAGAGGGCCATTGAAAATGCTGAGAAACTGGGTTTTACCGGCGGTGCAGCCCTCTACCCCATGGTCACCATGAACGGAGAAGAGTGTCATAATGAATGGGAAATCACCTTTGAAGAGATTCACAGGAACGGCGCCATCGCCCATGCAATTTACGACTACATCAACTGTACAGGAGACAAAGACTACCTCCTCCCCTGGGGCATGGAAGTCCTCACCGGGATCTCCCGTTTCTGGGCGCAGCGGGTCAACTGGTCGGAAGCAAAACAAAAATATGTCATCCTGGGGGTGACGGGTCCGAATGAGTATGAAAACAACGTCCATAACAACTGGTACACCAACACTATTGCCGCCTGGACACTTCGCTATACAGCCCAATGCGCCGCAGCATTGGAAAAGGAAAAGCCCTCAGAATACAAGGCACTGGCGGAAAAGAACAAGCTCTACCCGGCAGAATTGACTCTGTTTACTACAATAGCAGATCAGATGTATCTGCCTGAGGATAAAGAGCGGGGCGTCTTCTTACAGCAGGACGGCTTTCTGGATAAAGAGGTCCGGACCGTGAAGACCCTGAGGGATGAAGACAGACCACTGAATCAGAAATGGTCCTGGGACCGGATTCTCCGCTCCTGTTTTATCAAACAGGCCGATGTGCTTCAGGGGCTGTTCCTCTTTGAAGATGACTTTGATAAGGAAACACACAGACGCAATTTCGACTTCTATGAACCCATGACGGTTCATGAGTCCTCATTGAGTCCCTGCGTTCATACCATCCTGGCCCAATCTCTGGGTTACTCTGAGAAAGCCTATGAAATGTACGTCCGCGCAGCACGGCTGGATCTGGATGACTACAACAACGATACGGATGACGGCTGCCATATCACCAGTATGGCGGGCACCTGGATGTCTATCGTCATGGGATTCGGAGGCCTTCGTCACCGCAGGGAAGAACTCTTTCTCAACCCCGGCCTACCTGCCGGGTGGAAAGGGTACAGCTTCAAGCTGATGAATCATGGGGTGCTGATGCGGGTGGCTGTATCAGAAGGCCGAGTGGAAATTGAAAACCAGGGCAGCTCTCCTCTGAAAGTGAATCTGGGGACAAAAGATGATTTTAAAAGGATTGAATTGATGGCCGGTGAAAAGAGTTTTCATTAGCAGTCTGTTCCAGGTTACCCGGATTTCTGGTGATGCCGGCATCTTTTACAGTACAAATCCAATCAAAGCCCGGAAAAATGCTTCTATCACAAGATTCCTGCAGAAACAAGAGAGAGTCCCCATTCCGAAAGCTTATGAAATTACTTTAAATTCCAGGCTGATGATACCAGGTCCCTTTAATTCGAAATGAATATAATCCGGAACGCCGTATCAGCTGAGCATAAAAAAGCT
>NZ_JAQIBL010000080.1 GCF_027859075.1 Oceanispirochaeta sp.
TGCACTGAGTGGTTTGGAGTATTATCAGTGGTATGATGAACTGGAACCGCGGCTGCTTCCCTGTGTCAATGTAAGAGCGTCTCTGGCTGTAGTAGAACTGGGAGAAACTGAGAGAGGTATCGTGTACCGTACGGATGCTCTCAAATCTAAAAAGGTTAAAATACTGGGAGTCTTCCCGGAGGAGAGTCATACTCCGGTTTCCTATTTCTGTGCCTTTTTAAAACAGGGAAGTCCTGGAGGAAGAGACTTTTATGATTATATTTCCACCAGTGAGGACGCGGCAGAGGTCCTGAGGCAATACGGTTTTGAAGTTCAATAATAGATCGGAGCAGGACATATGAATTCTTCTGAAATCCTGACAACTTTATTTCTCTCCATTCGCATCGGGGTCATCGCCACAGCTTTGAATCTGCCACTGGCCCTGATTCTGGTGTACTGGATGACCAGGCATGATTTCAGAGGGAAGAATCTGCTGGATGGCCTGATCAATCTGCCTCTGGTGATGCCCCCGGTGACACCGGGATATCTTCTTCTTCTGATTCTGGGAAAGAGAGGGTGGATCGGTTCGATTTTCTTCTCCCTCTTTGGGTTGAGGATTGCCTTTACCACTGCCGCTGCAGTCATCGCCTCCATGGTGGTTTCTTTTCCCCTGATTGTCCGGAGCATCCGAATCTCCATGGAAATGGTTGACCCCCGTCTGGAAAAAGCGGCCCTGACTCTCGGTGCAGACAGAAAAGCGGTCTTCTTCAGGATCACCCTGCCGCTGGTTATACCCGGTGTGATTAACGGTGTGGTTCTGGGATTTGCCCGCAGTCTGGGTGAATTCGGAGCCACCGTCACATTTGCCGGAAATATTCAGGGAATCACCCGGACCATCCCCTTGTCGGTGTATTCCCTCCTACAAGTTCCGGGACGGGAGAACGAAGCGGGTCTTCTGGTTTTGTTTTCAATTCTCATTTCATTTGCAGCCATGTTTGCTTCAGCTTTTCTGAACAGCAAACTTCAAAAAGGGAGGCATAAACAGCATGAGTCTTCTTTTTGATCTTCAGATGCCCCGGCGGGACTTTGAATTAAACCTCCAGGGTGAGTTCGGCAATGAAACCATCGGAATCTTCGGTCCCTCCGGGGCTGGTAAAACCTCATTCTTCAGTCTTTTAACCGGGCTGGAAAGGCCGCGGTCCGGGCGTATCGAACTGATGGGCCGAGTTCTTACAGATACGGCAAAAAATATCTTTGTTCCCGTTCACAAAAGAAGAATCGGTGTGGTCTTTCAGGAAAAGCTCCTCTTTCCCCATATGACGATCAGAGAAAACATGCTCTTTGGAGAGGGGTACGCCAGAGAAAAACGAATTCATCTGGATGAAGTCACCGATCTCCTGGGGCTGAATAAACTCCTGGATTCCATGCCCTGGGAGGCTTCTGGAGGGGAGCAGCAGCGTGCCGCCATCGGGCGGGCCCTCCTCACGTCTCCCGACCTTTTGCTACTGGATGAACCCTTTAATGCTGTGGATAACTCATTGCGGGCCACCATTCTCCCTTATCTGAAGAATCTGAGAGACCAGCTGCATGTTCCTTTTCTGGTCATCAGCCATGACCTTCCTGATATTCAGCGCTTAACCGATCAGATTTATCTGATCGATCAGGGTCGCTGTGCCGGTTTCGGCAATGTTCTGGATTATTACGGTGATAATGAATCTGTGACCAGGGATTCGGGGCTGGTCAATACCTTCCGCTTGACCCGGGAGGTCTCTCTGACGGCAGGTCTGTATTCCTGTTCAGTTGAAGGGATTCCCACTCTGAAATTGAAGGTCCCCCGTGCCCCGCAGGAGACGTTTTCTCTGGTGGTACACCCCAGTGAAATAGCCTTGTCCTGCGGCTATATCCCCAATATATCTATTCAAAATCAGGTTCCCGGCCGGATCAGCAGATTGATCCTTACGGAAGATCATGTCCTTTGTCTCGTGGATGTGGGGATTCGAATTGCAGTTAAGATTTCCCTTCACGCCGTTCAGGAGCTGGATTTGAAGGTCGGGGATGATGTCTTCTGTCTGATTAAGGCCCTGGCATTCCGTTCCTGAGTCTCATACTCCAGGGTTATTCCGGGAGCACCCCTGTCAGGGTCCTCAATCTGTAGTGTGACAGGGCGAGGCTGATTTTTTCCTGTTCTATATAAATCAGATCGGAATACCAGGATATCATCTGGAGCAGGTAGTCCTGTTCCAGGCCATAGCCGCTGTCCAGGGATTCCTTTTTCAGTGTGGCCAAGGCCATATCATCATCGGCTTGACTATTGTAGTAGGCTATATTTTCCCTGTTCAGATGCTGATTAAAGAGTTCTTCACCGATAGATCTTTTCATCTGTTCCAGATGATCCCTGTAACGATACTCGGCTTCGGATATACGGCTCTCTGCTTCTTTCACCAGGGACGCGGCTTTTCCGAAATCTCCCAGGAGGGCTCTGATTCCTACCGTGGCGGTCACATTGTTTTCGCTGATGCCCCATTCTTCAGATGTAAAGGGGAAGGACCCTCCCGCATAGTCCAGTTCCACCTGGAATCCCAGATCGGGACGTCCGTAGCTGCCGCCCCGGGTCAGCCGTTTGTTCTGTTTCGCTGCTTCAATATTCTGGCGGAGAATCTGGAGGACCGGGCTGTACGCCCTTGTGTCTGTCAGAAGGGTCTCTTTATCGGTCTCCCCTGGTCCCAATAAATCGGGCAAACCCTCCGGGTTTATCTGCTCCGGAAGAAGACTTTCCAAACCGCATAGGTATTCCAGATGAAGGAGAGCCTGATTCTGCTGTTTCCGGATCTGATTCTCCATCAGTGTCACCTCCCTGGCTTTGACCTGGGCTCCCAGGTAATCTGAATGGGATGTCATTCCAGAGTCGTAGGAGCGGCGGATCAGAGTCACAAAGCGGTCTGCAGCCGTGATCTGGAGGCTCACAATATCCAGGATCTTTTCCAGGTATGTCAGTGTGTGAATCAGGGATAATATTTCTGCCTTGATCGTCAGTTTTTTTTGATTCGTGTTCAGTAAAGAGCTCTCCCAGAGGGAGCGGTAGATGTTTTCCTGGGCGGACAATTTCCCCGATGTGATCAGGGGCTGCTCCAGAACAAGACGGAAACTGTACCACTGATTTCCTGTGAGGGGCAGGGATGTATCGCTTTCCGGGAGGGGCGGGAATATCAGTCCCGGTGCCAGAGTTCCTCCGGCATAGAGGCTGCCCTGGGACAGATCCACCTGGCGGGGATTGGTCAGATAGGATAAATCACTCTCAAAGAAGAGTTCCGGCCCTCGGCCCTGCCGGGCAGACTTCCATTTGTTCTGTGCCGCCCGGGCTGCATTCTCCCCTTCGGCGAGGGAGGCATTGTTCCGGAGGGCCAGGTCATACAGGCTGCGCCAGTCGGAACTCTCCTGTGCCGGAATGATTCGAATAGCCAGTGCAAACAGCAGGAGGATCAGTGTTGTTTTACCCTTCATTTTGAACTCCTTGTCCCAGGGCCTGACGGCCCTTCTCTGTTAATAAACCCGAGAAAATGATGGTTTCCAGGAAGAGCAGCATATCCCTGATGCTGGCCTTGACTCCGAAGCGGGTCTCCATGGTGAGGAAGGTTTCGATGATTCCCAGATGGATATAGGGCAGAATTTCTGTAGGGATGTCGGTTCGAATAAAGCCCTTACTGATCCCCTCATCCACCAGGTTTTTTACCAGGGTCAGGATGTGATCACGAAGCCTGGGAAATACAGATCCGACGAGGTCTCTCGGAATGCTTGTGTCCCGGGCAAACACTTCGGTGAATTTAAGAGCCCCGCCGGCGGTTTCCAGGATGCTCTTCAATCGGGGGATGAACTCAATGGTCTTGTCTTCGGCCAGGTTTTCCAGAAGGAGGAACATTTCACCGACTCGTCTCCTTAAGGCTTCCTTGAGAAGGTTCCCTTTGCTGTCAAAGTGATTGTAGAGGGTTTTTTTGCTGATCCCGAGGTACTCGGCCAGATCTTCCATCCGGACCGCTTTATACCCCTGCTCTGCAAATAAGAGGAGGGCGGCTTCTTCAATTCTTTCTTTTATATTCATAGGGAAATCCTTAATATCCAGGTACTAATTACACTATTCGGGTTTACAAAGTTTCCACTTGAGTATAGATTGACAATGAGTGAACGTCAACTCCGGAGGTTGCCCAATGCCGAAACTGACCAGGGGAATGGGAGTCATTCTCATCATCATGATAGCCATAACTGCTGCTCTGCTTTATCTGAACAGCCGGAGAGGTTCAGAAGTTCTTCAGGATCTCCCAGCTCCTGTTGTTGTGACCAAACCCCGCACTGGCTCCCTGAGCCGGACTATCCGGGTGACAGGAATTACAAAGAGCCGGAGTACTGTTACGGTCTTCCCCCGGATCAGCGGACGCCTGGATGAATTGAATGTTTCCATGGGAGATTTCATACAGGAGGATCAGGTTTTAGGACGCATCGACTCTGAGCCCTATGACCTGGCCCTTCAGCAGGCACAGGCTGCTCTTTCAGGAGCTCAGGCCACCTACAAGAGGGTGGAATCCCTGTTTAAATCCAATTCAGTATCACGACAAAACTATGATGAAGCCCTGGCGAACTATGAATCCGCCCGAGCCCTTCATGCCATGGCGGCTCTGAATGTGGAATGGTCGGAAATCCGCTCCCCCCTGAAAGGAACAGTCCTTGAAACTCATATGGAAAAAGGGTCGCTCCTCTCTCCCCAGGTTCCTCTTTTAACCATCGCCGACCTGACTTACCCGGAACTCAGTCTTGAACTGCCGGAATTGTATTATGGGAAATTTCAGGATCTGGGTTCATCCCTGATTGTGGTCATCATTATTC
>NZ_JAQIBL010000081.1 GCF_027859075.1 Oceanispirochaeta sp.
CTTCGAATATCTCGGAAATCAAAAAGCTGAGAAGTCAGTGCTGGCAGCTGAGGTTATTGAATCCAAATTAAACGTTTATCTGACAGCTGCTGATGAGGACAAAGCCGTTGTAAAAGAGGAATTGTCTTCTCTTATTGAAGCCGCCGGGAACGATTATAAGGGATTATATGCTCACATGAGAGCATTGAATGCGGAAGCACAGGTTTTGGCAGAAGAGGGTGACTGGACGGGAGCCGCTGCTTCTTATATTGCCATTGCCGATAATTTCCCTGATAGTTATATGGCCCCTGTGTCTCTGTTAAACGCTTCTGCCATGGAAGAGGAATCTGGCGACATTGAGACTGCACTGACTCTTCTTGAAAGAGTTATCGCCGAATACAAAGATCTCTCTGCTGATATTCCTGAGGCACTTTTCAATATGGGCCGCTTGAATGAAGGCCTGGGAGATCCTGTTAAAGCTCAGGAATATTATAACCGGATAAGCGACGACTATAGCTCTTCAAGTTGGACTAACCTGGCGAAAAGCCGTATAATTGCATTAAATGCCCGTAGTTGATTATTAATTAGTTAGAAAAAGGGAGTGCTCAATGGCAAGAGAGGGAAGGAACCGTAGTAAAATTCTGAATGTTAAGTATTTCAGCCTTGTTTTAGGACTTCTTTTCTTCTTCCTTTTCTGGGGTCTGACCGAAGTTACTTCGATTTTTGACCACATGGAGCACAAACTTCTTGATTTACATTTTAATCTAAAAACCGTGTTTGAGCAGACCAGAATTCAAGAGGGTGTTACCATTGAAAAACGGAATCCTCATATTTCTCCTGATATACTGATTGTCGGAATCGACTTTAACAGCCTTAATGCCTTTGGAAGATGGCCTTTTGAGCGTTATCGGCACGCTAATCTGCTGGATGCATTTTCCAGGATTAAGGATCAGACTCAGCGGGAATCTGCCTTATTCCTGGATATCTTTTTTATTGAGCCCGATAACAACGCCTATGACGATGTCATTTTAACAGAAGCCATAAAGAATAATGGCAGGGTTTTTACTGAGACCGTTCTGAAGAAAACACCCATGGCAGCCAATGAAGCGGAAGAATTCTTTGGAAGACAACAAATCCTCTATGATACCTATGGCGAAATTTCCAATGTACAGGGCGATACGACAAGAGTTGTTGAATATTATGGCTTGCAGTCTCCCTTAAAACCCTATGGACGGGCCAGCTATGGATATGGTCATGCCAATTTTTACGATGATTATGACAAGAGATACAGACGGCAGCAGTTGATTGCGAAATCCTGTGTTGAATTGGAAACTCTTGAAGTCGAAGATTTGACCACTTCTTTTACTCTCAATCTGGAAAATCAAGAGCGATTGGCCTGGGTGGACAAAGACGGACAGTATCAGACCATTGAGTATCCCCTGACCGATAAAATCATCAATCAGCTGAAAAAGGATGTGCAGGAAAAATCTGCACCCAGAATTGAAGACAGCGACAAAGACGGGAATCCGGACAGATCCTTTTTTGTCGTTTATCACCTTGAAGATCATTTTGTTCCTTCCATAACTCTCTCTCTGGCAGTGAATTATTTTAACAAAGAACTTTCCGATCTGGAAGTTGTTCTGGATGAATACATCATCCTTCATGATGTGGAATATTTTGATTCAGATACTGCCCAATGGGGACCCTACATTATTACCGATGAGTTTCCCGAAGTGGATGCAGAAGGGAATCTTCTCACTGAAGGCAAAACCCGCCTAGTCAAGGATATCAAAATCCCCATTGATGACCGTGGTCAGATGCTCATTAACTATATGGGCCTCAGGTCGAATTCTTCACGGGGAGGCTATCAAACCTATCCTGTGCGCTCCTATTCCGGATATGCTTCACGTGTTCCCGGGATGGATCCATCTTCCTGGCCGAGGACGAAGGCCGTGGATAATAAAATTCTTATGGTCGGAGCCTTTGCACAGGGAATTGCGGATGACGAGAAAACGACTCCCTACGGTTTAATGTATGGTGTCGAGATCCATGCGAATGCGTTGAATACGATCCTGATGGATAACTTTCTCCTTGAAGTCCCTTATTGGATTAATACGCTTATACTCTTTTTATCAATGATGATCATTGCCTTCATTACTTCCCGGATTGGGCCCGGCTGGTCATTGATCCTGACTGTTTTTCTGATTTTTGCCCAGTTTATTGTCATCTCCATTCTCTTTGAATTTAAAAATTTAATGATTAATTTCTCCGCAC
The DNA here is from genome assembly GCF_027859075.1 of Oceanispirochaeta sp. Lineage (NCBI taxonomy): Bacteria > Pseudomonadati > Spirochaetota > Spirochaetia > Spirochaetales > Spirochaetaceae > Oceanispirochaeta > Oceanispirochaeta sp. The sequence continues at coordinate 2,254 of NZ_JAQIBL010000081.1, forward strand.
CCGGGATTGGAAGTTTTTTCATCTATATCGCTGTTGTTTTGTACCGTGTGATCATGGAAGAATCGGATAAGAAGAGAATCAAGGTGATGTTCGGGAAATATGTCAGTCCTGTTATGGTAGAAAGGATGATGGAAACACCTCCAGAATTGGGGGGAGTCGACAACGACACGACTATATTCTTCTCAGATATCAGAAGTTTTACAACCTTATCAGAAACAATGTCGCCTCAGGAACTGGTTCAGCTCCTCAATGAATATCTTACGGCCATGACAGATTGCATCATGGATTATCGGGGTACTCTTGATAAATACATCGGTGATGCCATCATGTGTTTCTGGGGAGCACCAATACCTCAGGAAGATCATGCTCTTTTATCCTGTAAATGCGCTTTAAAACAGATGGAAATTCTGGACCGTTTGAATTTGGAATGGCCTCCGGAGAAACAGATCCATATCGGCATCGGCTTGAATTCGGGGATATCCACAGTTGGAAATATGGGAAGTGAAGGGCGGATGAATTACACCGTAATGGGTGACCACGTCAATCTGGCCTCTCGCCTGGAGGGGATAAACAAGCAGTATTACACCAGCATTGTCATCAGTGAGTCCACCTATGATCATATCAAAGACAAGGGGGCTATCTGCCGAGAGCTGGATGATATCAGAGTAAAGGGCAAGAAAAAACCGGTCAGGATCTATGAATTGATTGGTTTCGAGGATGGGCTTGAGATTCTCTGATTTATCGAAAAACTTAATCACTCTTATTTTTCTCTGCATTGTCATTCTCTTCAGTTGCGGATTACCTGTTTATAAGGTTCTTGAGCCGCCTGTATATTATGGCTCGAGCAATTATGCGGTTGGTTTCAGAACTCCTGATGACCCCATCATTGACGGCTATGTGATCTATTATAAAATTTACAATACTGGAGAGAATCTTATCCGTGAGGATGAGAAACTCTTTGATCCGGACTATTATCAAAATACTGCCGGCACAGAGCTGCCTTTCGGCGAATCTCTTCCCAGGGATTTGAATTTCTATCAGCTCGGAATCTTAGGAAATAACGTTGTGTCATATCCTCAGATTCCCTGGTCTGAGAGCGGAGACATTCTTCAGATTGATTTTACCGGAGCATTGAATCAGGAGTCAGATCCTGTCTTTACCATGAATGGCCTGGTAATGACAGATTCCATCGCTGTCCCTGCAAGGTATACCCGGTATACTTCCGGAACGCTGAGCGGTACCTTCAAGAGTTTTATCAATAACTATAGTTATAGTAATGACGTAGATATTCTGGATGTCAAAAATAGAACAGGCGCGATTTTACAAAATATTGAGATTGCATTTGTGGCTATAAGTTACGGCATCAGTAGTACGACTCTGCAGCCCATGATGAGTGTTCCTGTGCATCTGGGAACCATACTGCAGCAGAATATGAGTGATGCAATATATTAATGAGGTAAAAAATGCTGGGATCTTTTAAACTGAATTTTATTCTACTCTATATCATCTGCGGGTTTTGTGTGGCTTATTTTGGTGTGTATATTCTCAAGCATCAGTATCTGGGACGCATCTGGGGAGCCATTATTGTTTCTGTTATCGGTGCTTTTCTGGGAGCTCTGTTGAGTTCCGTTGTCATCAGTAGCAGCATGGATCTCTTTAATATTGCATCCGCTATGCTTTTAGCATCAATCTCTTTGTTTATCTTTGGCAAAGCCAGCCGATATCATAACGATTAGAAGCTGTCGCAACTTCTGATAATATATATTCTGTCTACCTAAAACCGGGAGTAATATAATGAATCAAAAAGAAAGAAAACACAGTTTTGAAGAACTCTGTGGCGTCATTGAAAATCTGCGATCTCCCGAAGGTTGTCCCTGGGACAGAGAGCAGACAGCCGAAACATTAAGCTCCGACTTTATTGAAGAAGTATATGAAGCTGTGGATGCCATTCGGGGGAAAGATGATGCCCACTTGATGGAAGAATTGGGAGATGTCTATTTACTGGTAACAATGATTGCCTATATAAAGCAACAGGAAGGTCAATTTAAAATATCAGATGTGCTGGATGGAATCACTGAAAAACTGATCAGAAGGCACCCGCATGTCTTTGCTGGAGAGTCTGTGAAGGATTCTGATGAAGTCTTGAAACAATGGGAAGATATCAAGGTCCATGTAGAAGGACGAGCTCCTAAAAAATCAATTCTGGATAAAGTCAGTAAAGGCCTCCCTCCTCTGGAACGGGCCTATAAACTTCAAAAAAAGGCCACAAAAGTCGGCTTTGACTGGCCTGATATAAATAATGTCTGGGATAAGGTCCACGAAGAAATTGAAGAAGTCCGAACAGTGGATGAAGGCAATAAAGAACACCTTCTGGAAGAAGTGGGAGATCTCTTATTTTCAGTGGTTAACATTGCCCGTTATCTGGAAATTGATCCGGCCGAGGCTATGCACCGGTGCAATTCAAAATTCATGAAAAGATTTTCATATATCGAAGAAAATATGAAAATTGAAAATCTTGACATGAATGCAGATAACTTTGAAAAAATGGATCAGCTCTGGAATGAATCTAAATTGAAATAGTCTGCTACCCTGCCCTTGTCATTGAG
>NZ_JAQIBL010000082.1 GCF_027859075.1 Oceanispirochaeta sp.
GCCTGATAAACAAAAATAATATAGTAGTATCCCGAATTGGTTTGAGCATCTATGCAATTCCTGGTTTCTCCAAGGATCTCAACTGAAAACGTGCATATTTATGCAGCCTTTTGCGCTGAAACTACTATTTTGAAATTTGCTCTATAAGAATTAAATATTCATGACGTTTCAAAAGTTACAGAACTGTAGTATATCTTTCTATGCCAAAAGTTTTTGAGATCAATGAATACAAGTTCTTCTTTTATTGAAATGAAGGCAATCCGAGAGAACGATGTCATATTCATGTAAGAAAGTCAGGGAACGAAGCAAAGTTCTGGCTTACATCTTGTGTTTCACTCGCTGATTCCTGGGGATTCTCCGGAAAAGAACTGAATGAAATAGAGAAAATCGTTTTTGAACAGAAAGAGCTTATTGAGGAGAAATGGTATGAGTATTTTAGATAAACCAGTATCAGCTCAAAAAATCTGGACTGATGAAGATTACCTTTGGGTAACACTTTCTGATGGTCGTCAACTTGCAACTCCTCTGTCATATTTCCCCAGATTACTGAATGCTACTAAAGCTCAAAGAGATGTTTTTGAAATCAGTGGTAGAGGTATCCACTGGGATGAATTAGATGAAGATGTAAGTGTTGAAGGCTTGTTACTGGGAGTCGGTGACCAGACAAATCATCATAAAAATAAAGCATCATAAAATGACGCCACTATGAGGGGGAACCCCTTTTGTTGGACGGCCTATTACTTATTTTAAGGACTGGATTCTGTATTGTACAGGACTCAGGCCTTTGGGAACGAATGATCGAGGACAAAAGAAATGTTGAAATAGGACTGCATCTTTGTTTTATGCTTTATTCTTTTTGCATAATTAATTATCAACTCTGAACAATAACTGGCTCTCTTTATATGTTCATAAACATATAATCTACATAAAAATAATACACTACAGCTAGTAATTTGCCTTTAATATATTCCTATGAATAAAAATTTAAAAATACTATTACAAAAATTAGTCACCGTAGTCATAATCCTGACAATTGCCGGTTGCTCTGAAAAAAAGCCGTCAAAATTAAATATCCAGGAAGCAGCCGATTCCCCGAAAAAACTTATCGGGCTGAGTGTCGCGGGATCCGATGCCTGCTATGATGCGGCCAGCTCCGTTTTCATCCACTTGGCGGAAGAGGCTGGTTGGGAAGTCCTCTATAAACAGTCTAAATACAGTGTGGAGCAGGAAAATCTTAATCTGGAGGAATTTGCAGCAAGAAAGGTTGATGCTGTTTTAATGATTACTACAGATATTGAGAATTCAGGCAGAAAGACAGCAGAACTTCTAGAACAGGGTATCCCCGTGTTCTTTATGATGACCCTTCCTAAATTTCCTGATCAGGTTAAAGCATCAGCCATAGTAACCACAGACTGGTATATGACAGGTTATCTACCTGGAGAGTATATTGCCCGGAATTTGAAAGAAGCCCGGTGTGTACTCATCGAAGGCGGGTACAACCAGGGAATGACAGAGTTGATGAGAGAAGGATTTCTTGATGGAATTCAATCCACAGATGACAATCATGTCACGGTTGTGGCGAATGTCTCTGGAAGCTGGATGAAACCCAATGCAATGGCGGCTCTGGAAAACCTCCTGGATTCATACATTGAATTTGAAACCATTTTCACTGGCAATGAAGAGATGATGAAGGGAGTTGTAGAAGTCCTGGAGAATCGCAATCTTCTGGGTGAGTTCTCTCTCTTTTCAGAAAACGGCCGGCCGGATGTTTCAGGTCAACTGATCCCCTCGGGGACAATGATTGCCACTTCCGATGCGGCAACGACTCAGGAGGGTGATATCATTTTTCAGCTGATGAGAGATTTCTTTGATGGCAAACCCACTCCCTACCATGTATACAGTCCTGTGAAACTGCTGACTGCTGAGAATATTCAGCTGGCTATTCCCTGGGACCCGGATTTATACTTAGAACAGAGGGATCAATTAATTTCTTCGGATTACCATAACCTGAAAGAAGTTACCGAACCGCGACCTTGGAGTAAGGATTTGAACAACTATAATAATATTCTATTTCACAAATAGGCAGTACTCATATTGAATGACTCTCTTTTCAAGACCAGTCTTGTCTCCCGTCTCTTTCTGCTCATTCTGATCCTTATTATTTCTACAGGATCCTTGAACCTTTATACGATAACAAAATTATCTGAATCGGGAAGCAGAACCAAACAGGTAATAAAAACGGTTGTTGCTCTGAATCAGCTTCTAGAAGACACCCGGAATATTCAGGACGAATCTCTTTATTGGGTCATGAGTCATCTCAATGAAGAGGATGTCCTGGAGCAGTTTAGTATGGTCCTCGAAAACCTGGAGCAGAACCTGGATACTCTGTCCAGCCTGGCCAAAGGATATGAGGAAACCAGTGCTTTCGAACAGTTCTCTGTTATTATCAAGCACTATATTAATCTCTGCCGCAATACAATAGACAGTTCAATCTCAATGAATGATAAATTGAGAAATTATGAAGAAGCGGAAAATGTTTTTCTCATTATTGAAAGAACCAGTGGCGAACTCATAAAAATGGAAATTGGTATCATGCAGATCGAAGCTGATTACTTTGAAGAAGCGACCAGAAATTCCAAAGTTATCATATTGATTCTTTTATTTCTGATCATCATGGCCTGCCTGGCAGGCGGGATTTTCTTTATAAATCGCTTGTCTCACGGAGTGTTCACAGAAATTCTTTCCCACAAGGATGCTGCGGACAAGGCTTATTATCATGCTACCCACGATTCCCTGACGGGGATAAAAAATAGAAAATATCTGGAAGAGTATATTCATAATCATTTAACAGATAAGAATCCCCGTCCCTTTGCCCTTTTGATGCTTGATCTGAATGATTTTAAACTCGTCAATGATACATTTGGACATGAATATGGTGATGAGGTTCTGGCCATTGTCGCACACAGACTCTGCACGTCCGTTCGGGATAATGATCTTGTATGCCGCATTGGCGGGGATGAGTTTGTTATTATTCTTTTTACTGATAACAGAGATGTTATTTTGAACATTGTCTCTAGAATGCACCTGGATATCAAGAAAGTCATGAATGTAAAAGATCAACAGCTGAGAATTTCCAGCAGTGTGGGAATCTCTTTTTTTCCAGAGGACGGAAGGACTTATTCCACTCTTTTCAAGAAGGCCGATGATGCTATGTATGATGCGAAACAAAAGAAGACCACCTGATGATCGCGAGGGTGGATAATGCAGTCATCCTTAATACAGATTCATCATCCATTATTCATTGTCTTTAATTACTGCACTATAAGCCACGACCCTGTTTCGACCGTTCTTTTTAGCTTTGTATAAAGCTGCATCACAAACTCTTCTCTCCCATACCTGGCACATATACACCGAAATGACTGGAATTCCAGCTTCTTGCCAAAACAATATGACTGATTTGAATTATTTTGAATAAAGATCATATAAATTCTGCGCTGCCTCGAGACCCATTTGATATCCTGCTTCCAGTTTCTTCGGATCTTTGGTCAACCGGCCTACCTCAAAATTCAGAGGCGGGGCAATAATCTTCACTCGACAGTCAGCTGGAGCTGTCTCGAGGAATTCTATTGACCGATTATAGACGAACCACCGGTCTTTCATCGCCCGAGCCAATTCTTTCTTTTCCTTAAGCATAAAATCAGTGATTCCCGGGAACTTTCCAGCCTTTTTCCTGTAGCCTAAGGGTCGGGATAATATGACAGTCATCTCCCGAGCACCCATCTCATACGCCCTTATAACAGGAAGAGGGTCGGCCACTCCACCATCAGCCATTCGTATATCGTCATACTCAGGGAATCCCCGATACAAACCCGGCAAAGCACAGGACCCCTTGATCAGTAGCTCCAGAGTCTCTTCTTCGGGGATTAAATATTCGGCTTTACCATCCAGAGCATTCGTCACAACAACATAAAAAACGGTTTTGTTCTTTTTAAACTCCCCAAGATCCAGCCTCATTTCCCGGATGGTAATATCCCACAACCAATCCAGGTCAATAACATGGCCACCAGAGAGATATTTTCTAAATGATATAAATTGGGGCCTGCAGGAATAATCTTTAATTACCTTATAGTTTCTTCCCTTCTGTTTACACAGCCATGCCGCCAGATTGGTTGCACCCGCCGAAACCCCCACACAAAAATCAAAGGGGTTGTACTCAAGTTCAAGAAACCGATCTAATACACCAGCAGCAAAAATGCCTCTCATTGCACCACCTTCTACGATCAGTGCTGTCTTATTATCAGTCATAGTCTGGTTCAAACGTCCTTATAGTGTTTAAAGTTTTATATTGGATTATTGTATTTGAGAATCAGAGCGGATTCCTTTCCAAAACCATCTTATAGCCGTCCACTTCAATAAGGGGTTTGCTGAAGTAGTAGCCCTGAACAATATGACAGTCCAGGCTCTGCAGGATGTCCAGCTGATCCTTTGTCTCGACCCCTTCTGCGATGGTAGTCAGAGAAAAAACCGAAGCCAGAGAAAGGATCAATTTGACAACCTGATACTCCCTGTTTTTATTCGTTATATTATCCACAAAACTCTTATCAATCTTAAGGATGTCTATGGGAAGCATTGTGAGGTAATTGAGAGAAGAATAACCTGTTCCAAAGTCATCCAGATAAATGCGGACCCCTTTGGCCCGGAATTTTTCCAGCTGATTGCAGACATATGCCTTGTTCTCCATAACAGCCGTCTCGGTCACTTCCAGACCTATCATCTCTGGTGGGACAGCCGCCTCATCCAGAATACTGAAAAAGGATGAATAGAAGCTTGAGTTCAAGAGCTGCACCGCAGAGACGTTGACTGAAATTCGAAAATCTTCGATAAACCCATAATCGGCCATGATTCTTTTCAGAAACTGACAGGATTCCCGAATAACAAACTCTCCTATAAGATGAATCAGTCCTGACTGTTCTGCCAATTGAATAAACTCGTCTGGTGGAACAAAGCCGAGCCGGGGGGACTGCCAGCGAATCAGGGCTTCAAATCCTATGATTCTGTCTGTCCGGGTATCTATCTTGGGCTGATAATTCAAATAAAATTCATGATGGGAGATGGCATCCTCCAATTCATTCATAATATCCAGATGCCTTATCATTTCATTATTCAAATCATCAGAAAAAACACAGACGCCCTTCTTGCCTCGTTCTTTTGCCTTGTACATAGCTATTTCGGCTTTTTTTATCAAACCATCCGCATTGGCTTCAGAATCTGAAAAGTAAGCGATGCCGACACTGAAATTTAACTTTATTTCAATATCATCCAGGATGTATTGGCTATAATCATTTTGAATCCGGGCATAGAGTTGATCTTCATCGACAACCGTATCTAGATACAAGGCGAAGTCATTGCTGCTTAAACGGGCCGCGGCTTTCACAAATGGAATTTCATGGCCAACCATTCTTTTGCCGATTTCCTGCAGCAGCCTGTCTCCAATTTCATAACCAAAGGAGTCGTTAATAAAACGGAAATTATCTATATCCAGAATGGCAACACAGGAAATAAAGTATTTTTCCCGATGCTTTTCAATGTATTCAACAAGAGCCTGACGGTTCATCAAGCCTGTCAGTGAGTCTTCATAGGCTGATTTATATATTTTCTCCGCCTGGTCATCCTCATTTGTAATATCCTTGACCACGAGGAGTATATGTCTGGATTCATCCTCAGAGGATGTATAGGCAAGAATGTTGAATTTGAGACGCTTTCGTTCGTCCGGATGATGGTAATAGCACTCCCTGGAATATGATTTCCCCCCCCGGCTTTTAAGTTCCTCCCAACGATGAAAGAACTCACTTTTTTTTCCTGCTTCAAGATGAGTTGAGAGCTCTAATTCCAGGGTGTCCAAACCTGAACATTGAAAAGCAAGGATTTCACAGCTTCGGGAGGACATATTCACTGTTCCGTGAGATTGTTCTATATCTACAATCCCGTCATGTGATGCTTCGAATATTGATTCCAGTATTTGCAGGGCTTTATTCGTCTTTAGGTTCAGGCTCTTGATTTCATCCATTTGCTCAGTCGTAGTTTTAATTTTGCGAAAAAGCAGGTCTTCATACTTTTTGAACAGAGTGATTCCCATATGACTGACACTGAAGGCGATGATGATAACGAAGAAACTGCTGATATAGTAGCTATAACTCAGGCGCACTGTGATAACAGGCATGGAGATAAGATGATACAACACAATTCCGAGGTACAGGAGTGTTGCGATATAGACGAACCTCTTGTTGAAGTGGATATAAACAAGCATCACCATACTGGAGAGAAAAGTCATGCTGATAACAATGCTGTATTCCATCGAAAGGAACTGAATCAAGACGATTATAATGAGAGTAAAAACGATATAGGCCCTGTTCTGAATTTTAGAATTGACAATAAATCGTTTCATTAAAAATAAGATCACCATCATAGAACTAAGCAGTCCGTTATAGACGAAGATCATATTCAGCTTCCTGGCAGCATCAAAAACAGAAAAGGAGATTGAAAGAGCTCCTGCACAGTTTATAAGAAAGAGCGTCAGAAGCTGAACACGGTATATGAGCTCCGGTTTCATTTTCAATAAGCTTGTATATTCTTCCTGGGGAGACAGCATGGGGAATCCTTCTGACAACTGTGTTTCATCAAAGTATAGACCTGCTTGAAGATCTCTACAATTATTTCAGAAGCAATGGCCTGTTATTTGTACCCTTTTGGATTATCACTCTGCCACTTCCAGGCAGAGGCTACCATTTCCTTGAGCCTCGATTCGGCTTTCCAGTTCAATTCCTTTTCAGCAAAGGCGGGATCTCCGTAGACAGTGGCAATATCTCCGGCTCTCCGGGGGCCGAACTCCCAGGGGATGTTATGTCCACAGACTTCTTCAAAGGCTTTGATCATTTCCAGAACGGAGAAACCAATTCCAGTTCCCACATTATAGATGGACACCCCTTTTTTGACTTTCAGTTTTTCGAGTGCCTTTACATGAGCCTTAGCCAGATCAACAACATGGATATAATCCCGCACACCTGTCCCGTCTGGAGTGGGCCAGTCATTCCCGAAAATCATGACCTTCTCCCTGACTCCTGCAGCCACCTGGGAGACAAAAGGAAGAAGATTGTTGGGATATTCCGGGTCTTCCCCAATTCTTCCCGAAGAATGAGCCCCTACGGGATTAAAGTAACGGAGTATGGTAACATCCCATCCTTTGGCTTTTGCCGCATCAATCAGGATCTGCTCCATCATCAGTTTTGTCTGTCCATAGGGATTGGTCGCCTGCAGACGGGCATCTTCTTTAACAGGCACAGATTCGGGATCTCCGTAGACTGTGGCTGAGGAGGAGAAAACCAGCTGCTTCACACCCCGTTCATCCATGACCTTATAAAGGTTTAAAGATCCTGTGATATTATTGTCATAGTAGATCAGTGGTTTTTCAACAGACTCACCCACCGATTTTAATGCGGCAAAATGAATGACTCCACTGATCCCGGGTTCCTGATCAAAGACCTTCCGCAGGGCGATTATATCCTTCAGATCCACTTCATAAAAAGGAAGCTTCTTTCCACTCAGTTCTTCAACTCGACGAACGGCTTCCATGGATGAATTGCAAAGGTTATCAGCCAGGACGATGTCGTAACCGGCCTCCAGCAGTTCCACATTTGTATGAGAGGCGATATAGCCGGCTCCGCCGGTAATCAGGATTTTACCCATTGAATGACTCCTTCAGGATAGTGTGAATTATAATATATACCATATAGCGAATCTCATCTAGTACACGTGTACTTTTAGAAAGAACTATCCCTCGAAATATATGTGGATACATGATTGCAAAACCAGGGCGGAAGGAACTAGTATTAAAAAAGAGAACATATATGAACACAACTCAATGCTTAATGAACCCTTTTTACCAGGATTGTTATTTTTCCGATTATGACGGACAAGCTGAATCCTTCTATATATTCATAGAAGGGAATCATCTCCCCCGGAGACTCAGAGAATCAGAGACTCTGCACATTGGAGAAACAGGATTCGGCACAGGCCTGAACCTCCTCAGCCTGTTAAGCTGTGTTCTGACTGATCCCTCACATCTAATTTCCATAAAATATTCCAGCCTTGAAAAGTACCCTCTCACAACAGAGCGGATCAAGGAACTGTTACATCCCTTTGAAAAAACCCTGGGAACAAATCTGACACTCTACCTGACATACTGGAGTTCCTTCTATGAAAGCCTGACTCCCGGTTGGAATCGTTGTGTCTGGGAGTTCCCCTCGGTCCAGTTGGATTATAATCTCTATGTCGGGGATGCCCGGGACTGGTGCCGGGAGATTGAGCCCAGAGCTGTGGACGCCTGGTTCCTGGACGGCCACAGTCCGGATAAAAACCCTGAAATTTGGTCTCCCTCTGTTCTTCAATCAGTTTATGACAAGACAGCAGCAGGGGGAACTCTAGCCAGTTTCACGGCCTCGGGGATTGTGAAAAGCCCCTTGAGAGAAGCAGGATTTTTTATCAAGAGAAAAAAAGGATTCGGAGCAAAAAGGCATATGATACAGGGAACCAAATCATGAGAAGGCGTGGAAATCACCGGAAAACAGAGAACGAAGGATATAAAGGAAAACCCAATGAATACAAATCGAACAAAAATCGTCGCCACCATCGGAAAAAACAATGACTTACTCTTTATCAAGAAGCTCTATAAGGCAGGAGCCAGTATTTTCCGCCTGAATACAGCCCATCAGACCCCGGATGAAACCGAGCAGATCATTGCCCGGATCCGGGAAGTTTCAGATAAGGCGGCCATCCTCATTGACACAAAGGGTCCGGAAATCAGAACCATAGACATTCCCGAAACCATTAGATTAAAAGAGGGAGAGGAAATCTTTATCGTTCCACAGGGAACCACGATGGATCAGCCTCACTTCTCAGTCAGTTATTCTCATTTCTGTGAGTCCATGAACAGGGGAACTGAAATCCTGATTGATGATGGGGATATGTCCATCATTGTAATTGACATGAACGACGATCGACTCCGTTGTATAGCCAATAATTCGGGAGAAATAGAAAATAAAAAAAGTGTGAATGTTCCTGACATTCCTTTTGCTCTCCCTTCTCTTTCAAAAAAGGATGAAGAGTATATTCACTTTGCCGCCAAAATCGGAATCGATTTCATAGCCCATTCCTTTGTCCGCAATAAAGAGGACCTCATTGCTGTGCAGAAGATCCTGGACAAATATAATAGCCCGATCCGCCTCATTGCCAAGATTGAAAATACCGCTGGAATTGAAAATATTAATGAGATTCTGGACCACTGCCATGGAGTCATGGTCGCCAGAGGAGACCTGGGAATTGAGCTGCCCGCCGAAGAAGTCCCCCATGTTCAGAAAAAAATCATCCGGAAGTGCATCAAGAGAAGTAAGGTTGTCATCACTGCGACCCAGATGCTTCATTCCATGATTCATAACCCCCGACCCACACGAGCCGAAGTCAGCGACATTGCTAATGCCGTTATGGACGGCACGGATGCACTGATGCTCTCGGGAGAAACAGCCTATGGAGACTATGCTCTGGAAGCTGTGAAAACCATGGCCACCATTGCCGCAGCCAGCGAAAGCAAGAGAAAAAACAAGGATAGGCGAAAGAACCAAGTGAAATTCAACCCCGTCCGCCTTCAGATGATCGCCTCGGCCGAGGAAACCTCCCGGAAACTGGGAGCCAAGGCGGTCATCGTCCAGACAGACACGGGCCGTTCCGCCTGTATTCTGTCCTCCTTCAGAGGAAGAACACCCATTTTGGCCCTCTCTCCGAATCCAACGGTGGTCAGGCAACTGGCTCTCAGTTTCGGTGTAAATCCCTACCTACTGAAATCCCAGAAGACCCTGGACGAGATGGTGCATGAATCTGTCAAAACCGTTCTGGATGCGGGAATCATCGGGAATAATGACCTGGTAGTCCTCGTCGGGTCTTCTCCTAACCGGGGGACTGTTACAAACTTCATAGAAGTAGGAGAAGCATCACATTTCCTGGGAGGGCGAGAATAGGAGACTAGCCCGAGGCGATGATTGATTTTACAGCCAGTACGGCCGAAGAAAAAGCAAACTGAAGATTGTAACCTCCGGTTTCCCCATCTACATCCAGGACTTCTCCGGCAAAAAACAGACCAGGGCAGATCCGGGACTCCATGGTACCCGATTTGACTTCCCCCAGAGAGACACCCCCGGCGGTCACCATGGCCTGATTAAATCCGCCCTTTGCCGCCACCAGATAGCTGTCAGTACACAGGGTATTCAACCAGGAGATCCTGTCTTTACGGCTCAACTGTGAGATTTTTTTTTCTGGATCAATACCAGCCCTATCCAGTAGCGCGTTTGTTAGAGAGTC
>NZ_JAQIBL010000083.1 GCF_027859075.1 Oceanispirochaeta sp.
TGGTGGAGGCTGCGGCGGATCTGGCAGCGGCGGGAACGGGTCGCAGAATCAATCCGAGTTGTCTTCATTTTTTGAAAATCCCATTCCCGAAATCCCGGACACAGAAATCACCCTGGCCACCAGGGTGGACGGGATTCAGCAGGTTGAGGTGTCTGTGACCGAAAGAGGATTCGAACCGGCGGTGATTGTTATTGAAAAGGGAGTTCTCCTGAACTGGACCTTCAAAGGGGTTGAAATCAATGAAAAGAATTATAGGGTCTATTTTCCGGCCTATGGTTATCAGGGCATGGAATTCAAGGAAGGAAACAACACCATAAATCTGGAACCCGAAACTGATTTTGCCTGGTACTCCTGGAAAAATGATTTTGGAGGATTTGTCAAAGTGGTGGATGATCTTGATTCTGCCGACCTGGAGGCAATCCGAAAGGATGTACAATTAGCCAATGACCAGAATTGAATATTTCTCCCGAAAGTGATTAGGTAAAGCCATGGCAGAAATACTGATCATAGAAGACGATACACAGATAGCCGAGGTGATTGCCGCCTATCTGAGCCGGAGCGGGCATACATCCCGGATGGAGCACTCAGGTCTGTCCGGGCAGAAAGCCTTTGAGGAAGAGGATTTTGACATGGTCCTGCTGGACCTGATGCTCCCCGACAAAAGCGGTGAAGATATCTGCCGTTTTATCAGAAGTCATTCCCGGATTCCCGTCCTGATGCTCACGGCCAAGGCTGACGAGGCTTCCCTGCTCTACGGCTTCCGGGTGGGTGCCGATGACTTTATGACCAAACCCTTCAGCCCGCGGGAATTGATGGTTCGAATCGAGGCTCTCCTCAGGCGCAGTCAAAGTGCACCTGCAGCCCAGCTGCTGGAACTGGATGAGGGGCGACTCCGCTTTGACCGCGGGAAAAGACGGGTATGGAAAGATGAGAATCTGCTTCATCTGACCGCTGTTGAGTTTGATATTCTGGAAAAACTGATATCCTATCCGGGACGGATATTTTCCAGGGAGGAAATCCTCCAGGCAGCCCGGGGCGGAGACTTTCAGGGAACTGACCGAACCGTGGATTCCCATATCAGAAATCTTAGATCGAAAATTGAAGAGACCCCCAAAAATCCTCACTACATTCTGACGGAACGGGGAAAAGGATTCTACTTTAATGGTTAAAAGGACCGAAAAGCAAAGCCTGTCCATTGCCCTGCGCCTGATGTTATCCTCTGCGGCCTCCGTCCTCATTGCCGTACTGATGATGACCCTGCTATTTACATTCTTTCTGAATAAACGCTTCAGTGATTACATCCGTCAGGAAAAAAGTGCGACAAGAAATGAATTGGTCCGGACACTTTCTGAACGCATGATAGTCCACTCATCCCTGGATAATGACTGGCTGGAACAAGTCAGTACGGTCTATATGGAGCAGGGAATATTTATCACCCTTAACAATTCAGAGGGTGATATTATGTGGAGCTGTCTGAAGGACAATGCAGACGAATGCTCCATGCATATGGATAAGGATGATCCTGATTTTTTTGATAATCTGGAGACAGCCATTTACAAACTTCCCGGTGGGAACACTTCAGAATCGGCTCTCTCCCTGAATATTTCCTATGACCCTAACGCAGAGTATTCGGAGAATGACCGTTTCTTCCTGGAAGAGAGTTTCAAAATGCTTCTCCTCTCCATGATCCTGGCTCTGTTTGTCTCATCCCTGGCGTCTTTCGGCCTGTCCCGTTCAATGAGCCGTCCCCTCCGGGATCTGTCAGACTATGCCTTACGACTGGCAAACCATGATTACCTGGCAGGAGACCCCTTCCGGAAAGGAACAAAAGAAATTGACGCTCTTCATGGGGCCATTGAACAGCTGGCTTTTTCTCTGGAAGCCCAGGAAGATCTCCGCATACGGCTGACTTCAGATGTATCTCACGAATTAAGAACCCCTTTGACAAAAATACAGACCTCCCTGGAAGCCATGATTGACGGGATATGGCCCCGGGATGAGGAAAGACTCAAGGGATGCCTTCGGGAGATTCTGCGGCTCACAGGACTGGTGAGACAGTTGGATGATCTGAACCGTTATGACAGGGAGACTGAAGCCCAGCCTATGAAGCCGGTGAATCTCAAGGAATCTCTGCTGTATGTTTTGAATATGTATGAACAGGACTGCCTGAACAGGAATATAAGTCTGAAGTGGCAGCTTCCCAATGTGTACATTACAGGGGACGATGAAAAGCTGAAGCAAGTCTGGATTAATCTGATGTCCAATGCCCTCAAGTTCACAGACAGGGGGGGAGAAATCAACGTGAACCTCAGCCCCGGCAATCCTGTCACCATCAGTTTTGCAGATACAGGCATCGGGATAGAGAAACAGGATCTTCCTAATATTTTCGAACGTTTCTACAAGGCGGATAATTCACGCAATCAAAACGGCTCTGGCCTTGGATTATCCATAGTCAAAGAGATAATAAATCTTCATGCCGGTTCGGTCCTGGCAGAAAGCCCGGAGGGAGAAGGGTTTACAATCCGGATTCAACTGCCAAACAAGGATGATAAATCATGAATGTTTCAAGGGTATATAAAAATAGTAGCTCCAAGGGTCTGGGTCTTCTGATCTTTCTGATTCTCTTTCTGTCTCTGAATTATCATGAGAAAACTCTGTTTTTTTCAGACTCTGACGATCAGGAGACGGCCCTGAGCAATGCTTTTCTGGAGAAAGAGTTTCCTCAGATGAAGAGCCGGAAAGAATCGGAGGAGCTGCCGGGCTGGACAGGAGTCAGAGATTCATCGGGAAATCTGCTGGCCTATTACACTGTCGCCCGGGAAAACAGCCGTCACAGCAGCGGCTATGCCGGATCGGTCCCGCTGTTTATCATCCTCAACCATCAAAAGATCATACAGGAAGTTCGCTTTCTGAAAAACAAGGAAACACGGCGCTTCATTGCCCGGCTTGATGCCCTTGATTTCATGAACTCCTGGACGGGTATGACCCTGAAGGAAGCAGCAGAGTCTCAGGTAGATACCGTATCCGGCGTCACTTTGACCAGCAGGACAGTCATTGATAACCTGAAAGAGGTTTTAAAAGACCCAGCCATGCCTCCCGTCCAGAGAGTACAGGGATACCGTAAAATTGTGATACCCCTGGCAGAAGGACTTCTCCTGCTCTTTGGCCTGTTCAGTTTCTTTAATAAAAATCTAAGAAAATTCAGAACCCCGTTCCTGATAACACTGATTGCTGTATTCGGATTTGCCGGAGGCGACTTCATTTCCCTGTCCATGCTGCGGGGCTATCTGACAGGAGCCGTCCCTTTTCTGGGAAACCCGATTCTCTGGATACTCCTTATTCTATCTCTGGTCCTGCCTCTCATCACAAATAAAGCCTTCTATTGCAGTCAACTCTGCCCCTTTGGTGCCCTCCAGGAGCTGGCGGGTAAAATCCCTTTTCCACCCCGGAAGGTTCCCCTGCATCTGAGGAGATACCTCAGTAGTTTCAGAACCCTGCTATTTGGAGTCCTGGCCCTGATTATTATAATGGATTATTCTCTGGATCTGTCTCTGGTTGAGCCCTTTGCAGCCTTTCTGTACACAGTGGCAGCACCGATTACACTTGTTCTGGCAATGGTCTCTTTAGTTTTGTCCCTCTTCTACAGAAAACCCTGGTGCCGCTGGTTCTGCCCCACCGGTCAGTTTCTAGAGTATTTAAGATCAGACCAATGAATCATCTTCCGGAGCTTTTCCAATGACTAAGTCATCAAAAATCGAAGAATCATCAACCCGGCAGTCACAGCCAGACCGATTTTGACAACAATATCTCCTTTTTTCAAAGCCAGTTTGATTGTCATCCATGAACCTAAGGCATTACCTGCAGATAGGATGAGAGCATAAACCCAATTGATTTTTCCACTGACAATGAAAATAACAATGGCAGGAATCGTATACAGCAAGACAATGAAAACACGGTGCATGGTGATATTCATCAATTCCATACCACTCAGGTGACGGAGAGTGCCATAGATCAGGATGCCCACACCGACCTGAATAAACCCGCCATAAAAACCAACCAGGATCATGGCCGGATAAATCAGTATTTTTCTTATTTTACTTTGTTCTGCAACCGCTGTCTTTTGGGGAAGAAATAAAGAAACAATGACAAAAACCATGACGAAAGCAAGAAGCTTCTCAAATAATTCATTGCTGATTCTTACTGAAAAAAGAGCGCCCAGAATGGCACCGGGCATGGTTAATAGACTGAGTTTCAAACTTTCTTTAATATCCGTAAATTTTTCACTCTTTAATGCAGCAGCTCCGGACGCTGTGCTGACCAGGACTCCGATCCTGTTTGTGGCATTGGCGACAGCCGGTTCTACACCCATTATGACCATCAATCCCAACACTATCATAGATCCGCCGCCTGCCAGCATATTGACGACACTGGCAAAAAAGCCTGCTGCAAACAATAATAATGTAAATACGAAATTCAATTCATCCATATGTGTTTAGTTCCTATATGCTTTTAAATAAACCTATAAGTTGAATCTTTTATCTAGAGAATGTTCATATTTCTCCAGAAACTCCTGTATCAGACTCGCCTCTTTCTGCTTTAGTCCCTGAAGATACTCACCGAATCCACCATCCACTCTCCGGTGCCAGTTTTGATGTTTCAGAAGTATCACTTTGCCTTTTACGCTGAGTGAAACCAATGCCCGAGAGGCGTTGGCAGGGTCCTGATCCTTTTTCGCCAGTTCTTTGGTTTCTAATTTCTTAAGAGTCTGAGAGACGGCACCTTTGGTGATCTGCATGAACTCTGCCAGAGCTGTCACACTTTCCCGGGGATGATCACCCAGAACTTCAATAAGGTACATTTCCGCAGGCATCAACTGATGATCCGTACCAAAGCTATGGGGTTTCCGGTCCAGGTCACTCTTCTTGCGGGCAACCCTTCTGAGTTGATTAATGATATCCAATGAGACTGATTGATTATCCATTTCTATAGCGTATACTTACTATACACTATTTGTCAACAATGAGATTTCCTGTCAAAACGGCATGCCAACCGGGAAGGACAGGGAGAGGTATTTCTGTAGAATAAGTTTGCAGAGGAGCCGCAAATAATATAGTATTTGGTATATATGGATTTAAAGAAACATAAGAAAATCTTCAACGGGATCTCCTCTGTCTACAACCTGTTTTACAAGTCTCAATGCCGGGGGTATGCTCATATTCTCGATGAGCATATAGATAAACTTCAAATCCCTGAGAAGGGGCACATCCTGGATATCGGCTGCGGCACAGGTGCCCTGATCCAGTCTCTCTCCCATTATGGATTTGATGTTCAGGGCGTTGACCTTGCCGAAAAGATGCTGGGACATGCTGTTAAAAGAGGACTGACCTGCCGTTATGGAAACGTAGTAGAGGGCCTGGGGATGGAGGATCATTCATTTGACCTTGTGACCTCCGCCTTTGTGGCCCATGGCCTGGACCGGGAAAAAAGAAAACGCCTCTTCCAGGAAGCAGCCCGCCTGTCAAGAGGCCTGGTCCTCTTTCATGATTACAGCAGCAGCAGAAACTGGTTCATCAATTTTATTGAATACATGGAAGATGGAGACTATTTTAACTTTGTAAAATCTGGCCTGGATGAAATGAAAGAGCTGTTCGGTTCTGTAGAAGTTATCCGGATAAAGAAATTTAACAACTGGTATATCTGCCGGGTGTGAGATATCGGTCCCGGATGATATCGATCATTTCATATTAATGAAAGATTCTTTTGAGAAGCACCACGATAAGCCTGATTAAAAGAAATACAGGATAGGCTGCAATGAGAAAACCATATCCGATAATCCGTAAAACTTCACGTACGTCCTGAGTAAAACCCATGGGGTATTTCCAGGAACCCAGATCCGGATTAAATATGATCAGGAACAATCCGATTCCAGCAAAAAGAATCAGAATCTTAATCTCCTTCCACAACTTTTCCTGAAAAATCCTCTTGTTCTTCAAAAAGGAATATCCCCTACTCCATCCAGAATATAATGAGGACTATAGGCAAAGAGTTCAATATCCTCTCTCTTTGTGACCCCGCTTAACACAAGGACCGTATCAATTTCCGACTCGATTCCGGCAATGATATCCGTGTCCATCCTGTCTCCCACGATGACTGTTTCTTCCCGTTTGCAGTCCAGCTTCTTCAGGGCTATACGCATCATCAAAGGGTTCGGTTTGCCGACAAAGTAGGCCTTTCTTCCGGTAGAGAGTTCGATGGGACTGATCAGGGCACCCGTGGAAGGAGCTATTCCATTTTCAACCGGTCCCGTCAGGTCAGGATTGGTACCGATCAGCTTGGCTCCCCGGCGCACCAGATTGACGGCATGAATCAGGGTTTCCATATTGTAACCCCTGTAATCACCGACCACTACATAGTCCGGATTAACATCATTCATGGAAAACCCGGCATCATAGAGGGCATTAATCAGTCCTGCTTCACCGATGACGTAGGCACTTCCGCCGGGACACTGGGATTTCAGAAAACCTGCCGTAGCCAGAGCACTTGTATAAAAATGATTTTTTGTGACCTCGATGCCTAATCGGGAAAGCTTCTGCTGCAGTTCCATGGGAGAGCGCTCGCTGGCATTTGTTACAAAAAGGAATTTTTTCCCCTCATCCTGCAGCCATTTTACAAATTCCAAAGCGCCGGGCAAAAGCTTGTTCCCGTGATATATGACTCCATCCATGTCGCATATGAATGCATTTTTACTCTGCATGTTTTCCATTAAGATTCCTTATGTATATGTATATTATACAGTATTGAAGTCTAAATAAGAATCCTGACCAGGCCGAATACATAGACAAAGAGCCACCATAGATAGGCGATTCCGGTGTATCTGATAAGATTTATAGATAAGGGAAGATCCCGGTTCTTACCCAGAAAGTGTTTCCAGAGTAAAACTGATTCTATCATCATGCCCAGCAAGGCCAGATAGCCAAGGACACCGTGAAATGTCAGACCCCTGTTGGTCGAGCCCAGAATCATCAGTCCAGTGGCACAGATATCCGACAGGACGGCTAGACTCAGAACAATCGGGGTTGTAAGGGTCAGTTTCTCAGATTTTCTCTTTAAAATAAAGAATACCGTATATAAGATGAAAGCAAGATTTACAAGAGAGATTCCAAACATTAAAGACTGATTCATATGACCTCATTGTATTTCATAATTTGAAGGATTCATGACAATCATAATGAATTTTATCAGGATGGGACAGTTTCTCTCCATAAATTTGCATTTCTCTGTTCATAAGGAATATAGCAGGCCCTGTTCCCTCCCTGAAAACTTCCCAGAAGAGACTGAATCCTTTCGGTCATGGATTCCAGTGCCTGATTGATCAGTGCGGGATCATACCCTCCCAGGCCCAGATCCAGTGTCCATTCAAGACTTGTGATCCTCCCGAGAATACGGCCGAAATCCACTTTTTTTCTCTGAGCCATATCGGGATTGATGGAAAAGCCGGTCATCCTTTTCATTCGCTCGGCAATCTTGGATGTCAGAGGATGTGTTTTCAGGGCTGATGACATATTAAAGTTTTTCATCAGGTTCATGTGTTTGATGAATTGGTCGGCAACCTGCTGGTAAATGACATCGTTAGAGCCCTCAAAGATTTGAAAGGGACGGCTGTCTACTACGGATCTACCGGCGATATGACTGAGTTTGTACCCCTTGGCACCCACCAGCTGCAGCAGGGATTGGGAGGCATTCTGCATCATGTCGCTCAGCACCGTCTTATGGATGTTGGCTTCCAGAGATTTTCCGGAAAGATCATTTTCGATAGAAGAGATCCCTGCGGCATGGCGGCAGAAGGCAGAAGAAATTGTGAAATCAGCCTGAAGATCGGAGAGACGTTTTTGAACCTGGTCGTAGGAAAAAAGAGATTTCCCGCTTACCATACGCTGCTCCGTATGCCTCACTGCCTCATCCAGCATTCGATGAATAAACCCTGTTGCCATTCCGGAGAATCTCATCCTGCTGCGATGCAGCAAATCCTGCATCAGCCGTATCCCTGATTTCTGCGGAATCAGCCTGTGATGGAATGGCACTTCCACATCCACCTGATTGAGGGCATAGGGAATCATATAGAGGCCCAGGTTTGAAAAGGTTTCTATGGGTTTGACATATTGTCTGGGATCCGAGGAATCACAGATAAAGAAATCAATATCCCGTTTCAATTCAGAGGGTCCCTTCTTTTCTCTGGCCGTCATCAGCCAGTAGTCGGCCCGCCCGCTGAGGCCTGCCCAGTGTTTTTCACCGGCAATAGCATAACCGCCGCTTCGCTTTTCCCAGCTGGTCTTCATGGCCAGAGCATCCGTACCATACCCGGGTTCGGTGATCATCAATCCGCCGAGAGAATTGTTTTTGAGGAATATACCAAAGGTTTCCTTCTTCAGTTTTTCTTCTCCATATTTGGCTAGGGGCTCCAGGAACAGAGCGCCATTGATTCCCAGAATCAGGGACAGGGGCAGTGATTCGTAGGATGTCGATTCCAGGAGGCTCAATATTTCCACGGGTTTGCTACCCTTACCGCCATAGGCTTCGGGTATGGAAACCGCTGAAGGACTGAGAACCTCTATCTCATCCAGAACTTTTTGAGGGATGCCTCTTTGCTGCTCCGCCTCTTCGGGAGAGTCCTGATCTGTGAATAGATTTTTTAATATCCCCTGATAAGTCTTGAGATAATCCTTGAATGATTCTGTCATAGTGTCAGCCCCTTGTTACGTTTATATATTAGTTATCTACTATTATATAAAAAATTACAAGACTGTGAGAGATGAAGCGGTCCTTAAGAGTCAGGCGTCATGGATCATGGCCTTGAACAGATGACCCTTGATCTGATCCTCTTCCATGACCTTTAAAGCCCTGGCGGCACTGCCGCGTTTGACCGCCACAAAGGTGATATAATCCTGACGGTCAATTTTTCCCACATCACCCCCGGGAATGCCGTTTTTGGATGTAAGAGCCCCCAGGATATCACCGGCACTGATCTTATTCCTCCTCCCTCCG
>NZ_JAQIBL010000084.1 GCF_027859075.1 Oceanispirochaeta sp.
ATAAATTATTTGCTGAAAACGGCACCTATGCTGACCCGGCTGTCTACTCTGTCGGGATTAAAGACCATCAGGTACTGGGCGTAGGCGAAGAGAAAGGCCACTCTGCCACCCATGGTGAAAGCTGCCTCACTGTCTCCTTTGTTTCCATCAGCTTTGGGGGTCTGATAATCCATACCTGCCAGGGCTGAGACTGTCAGCAGGTTCAAGGCATTGAATTTCAAATAGATTTTTGGAAGGTGTTCGGTCAGGGTGAGAGTCTGCCCGCTTCCCAGATCATCCAGGGCCCAGGACTGACCGAATTCATACTCGGCACCAACGGACAGGGTGGGGAAAAACTTGTATCCCACACCGCCGAAGGCCGCAAAGCCCAGGGGATAACCATTGAAGTCGCTGTCCGTATTTGTAATGAAATATCCATTGTAACCTGCTCCCAGCTGTATATCGATAAAGGGGAGGGCATAGGCAGAAACAGAACACATCATCAGGATCAGAGACGCCATTAAAAATTTCTTTTTCATAAATCATTTTCTCCTGTTTTGAATCGCAGAGATTTTCTTCTGATAATTATAGAGCATATCCTTTTCAAATTCAGCATTGTCAGTATAGGCTCTTCCAAAAACGGGTTGCCAGAGCTGAGGATCTTCCATGCACATATAAAAAAAGACATCCTCCCTCCACTCTTTCAGCCCCGTTGCGGCGGCTTTAAAGAGCTCTTCCTTGATCTTCAGGGGGTAGGACCACTTCCCGGCGGCTTCCTCCAGGGGCATCTGCAGTATCTTGCTGAGGATGGGGCGCTCCCGCAGTTGTTTCAGAACCGGTTTGATAAAGGTCAGAGTCCCCAGGGAGACGCATAGTACCTCCTCGGCTTTGAACTGCCGGGTCATCTCCCTGGTCAGGGCTTCATAATCAGACTCCCATCCCTTGTACCAGACCATGGGATGCAGATGGAAGCCCACAGCTATCCCTCTATCCGCCACCATCCGGGCCGCCTCCAGCCGTTTCTCCAGGCTGGCTGTCAGTCTTTCTTCTGCGGCAATAAGGGGTGGTGTGTTGAGTGACCAGGTCAGGAGCATGTTGGGGGGGACATCCAGTTCGAGCAGCTCTTTTACATTGTCTGATTTTGTCTTGAGTTCCAGGATGACATGAGGGTTTTTCCATGCAAAGCGGCAGAGATCTTCCAGAAGGCCGTCCCGGTTTCCCCACATGAGGGAGTCCGAGGATTGTCCCGTCCCGATATGCCAGGTTTTCCCCGGGTCAAGATTCAGTTTGGCGAGCTTTTCTTTCAAGTCGCTGTGAAAGAGTATTTTATTTTCCGAATAAAAGGACTGTATGGAGCAGTAGGAGCAGTCAAACCCGCAGTTGATCACCGCATCCAGTGTCTTGAGATTGCAGCAGCGGGTTTTTTCCGAGGCAACAGGACAATCTCCCAGAATCTGGCGTTCATCCAGGATGGCTTGAAATCCCGGGACGGGATTCACTATCTTCCCGGGTGAAAAATTGCTGTAGTCCTTGGGCACATCCTTCAGTTTTTGCCAGGAGAGGGTCAGTGACTTAAAGCGTTTTTCCTTTTCTCCCCGGTCTCCGGGTTTCAGGCTTTCCGGGACACCCCAGTGCTCTTCCAGGCTCCCCTCATCCCAGGTTTCCAGATCCCGTGAGATCCGGATGATCTGCCTTATCTGCTGAACCGAGAACTGCCAGTTCCGGCAAATCTGTTCCAGGAATTCCCTGTCTCTCTTCTCGAGAGCCAGGTATTCCCTGCTCCCATGAAACTGTGATAGTTTATTGTCCATAACTTGCCTGTCATACTAAAAGATATAAGGATGTTGTCATAGGTGAAATTGAGGTTCTTTGATATTCTTGCCCTGGTTTTTTCTCTGGCAGTTTTCCTGCTTTTTACCCTCTACGGCCGCAGCATCAGTCAGGAAGAGGGATACATCATCATCGAGGATGTCCAGGGGAAGTCTATCTATCCCCTTACTGAGGACCGGGAACTTCATCTGAAAGGTCCGGTGGGAAAGACTATTCTCTCGATTCAAGACGGCCAGGCCCGGTTTGTGTTCTCCGACTGCCGCGATCAACTTTGCGTACAGATGGGAGAGATCCATCGAGGCGGGGAATGGGCAGCCTGCCTGCCTAACAAAATTTTCATGTTTACCGGCGGCAAAGGGGAAGATCAGGAGGTGGATGCAGGTGTTTACTGAAAAAAGACTCAACCGGATAGCCCTCCTGGGGGCCTTCAGCATGTTCCTGTCCACCATCGAGTATCTCTTTCCCCGGCCCATTCCCTTTATGCGTCTGGGTCTGGCTAATCTGCCGGTGATCCTCGGTCTGGAGATCCTGTCGGCCCCAGCCTATTTTCTCCTTATACTGCTGAAAGTCCTGGGACAGGCACTGGTAAACGGGACTCTGGCCTCCTATGTCTTTCTCTTTTCATTGTTTGGTTCTTTTGCCAGCGGCTTTGTCATGTGGCTTTGTTACAAGGCCCTGATGCCGCGGATTTCCTTTATCGGCATCAGCATCATGGGGGCTCTCGTCAGTAATATGACTCAAATCCTGTTGTCCATCAGCTTCATCTTCGGCCCCTCGGCCTGGCGGATTCTTCCTCTTTTCCTGGGGCTCGGTCTGGTTTCCGGTCTGTTTATCGGACTTTTCGCCCAGCGCTTTTCAGAGAAATCACGCTGGTGGGCTCTCTTCAAAGAGAAGGCTCTTCTTGAAAAATAAAAAAGTACAGCCGCGGCGCAGGGACTCTCTGGCTCTCCTGCTGAGTCCATCCCTGAGATTCTGGACGGGTATGGCCCTGATTCCCGGATTCTTTATGATCGAGTCCCTCAAAGTAAAGGTTCCTCTGGTTCTGTTTTTTGCCCTGTTGGCATATTTGGCAGGGAAGAAGATCAGGTTTCTCTATTTTTTCTTTCTCATCGGTTCCATTACCTTTTTCCACCTGCTTACACCTGTGGGGCGGATACTCATGGAAATCGGTCCCATAAAAGTAACCTCGGGTGCCCTGCTCACAGGCTTGACCAAGGGGCTCAGCCTCTGTGGTCTTGTGTTCCTCTCCCTCTTTTCGGTGACCCCGGATCTAAAATTGCCTGGAAAACTGGGCGGTCTTTTGGCCAGAACTTTTTATTATTTCGAGGAGATACTGAACGGACGGAAGAGGATCTCTCCCAGAGATTTTATCGGAAGTCTGGATCTGGTTCTTCTGGAACTGTTTCCACCTGAAGGAATGGATGATCCACCCCAAAGGGAGGTCATTGAATTCCGGGGGAGCAGGCTTGTTTCCACTCTGTATGTTCTCCTTCTCTTCATTTCAGTCTGGGGGAGTTATTTTTGGTTCACCCTTATGTCCTAGACAGTGCGCCGGGATGGCTGATCACTGAAAAACCAGCGGGTCTGCTGTCGGTTCCGGGAAGGGGACCGGAGAAGGCCGATTGCCTCTACACACGTCTGCAAAAGGAATACCCCACAATTCTCGTGGTTCACAGGCTGGATCAGGCCACCTCCGGTTTGATGGTCTGGGCCCTGAACAAAGAGGTTCAACGGCAATTGGGCCGGCAGTTTGAAGATCGGATTGTTTATAAGGAGTATCAGGCTCTGATTTCCGCCAGACTTCCCGAAGGAAAAGAGCGTCTTGAATTAAGGCAGCGCCTGGATGTGGAACATCGTCCTCTTCAGATTGTGGATGAAATTCAGGGGAAGATTTCAGTGACCCGCTGGAGAGTCCTGGAAGAACTCCCCGGGGGGATCTATCGGGTTCAGCTGTTCCCTGAAACCGGACGCACTCATCAGCTCCGACTGCATATGGCCACCCTGAAGGCTCCGATTCTGGGCGATCAGTTATACGGTGGTCCTGAGTACACGCGGATGGCTCTCCACGCCTGTGTTCTGGAATTTGAAGATCCTGAAACGGGAAGTATCAGGCGATTCGAGTCGCCCGTGCCTTTTTGATCAGTCCAGGAATCCCTGCTCATCGATGTATTTCTGAGCCATGGTTCTGTCTGCGGCATCAATCCTGTCTTTATATTGATTTAAAAAATCATGGTCATACCGGGCGGCGCACCACAGAAGGCTCCATACGGAGTTATTCTTCTCTTTTCCCAGTTTCTTGTAAATCCTGTATACCTGCAGATAGGCTTCCAGTATTTCATCAGTTTCTTGAGAGGAGAAGGTCTCTCCCACACCCAGACGGTTGTAGACGGTGATGATTTCATCTGGATAGATCAGGTCCGGATCATCACTGCGCATGGTATTGCGTATATAAAGGTCGGGCCATAGAAAAATATCGTCCCAGTAGTATCCTGTGATCAATGAAAAGCTCTCGTCCTTCACGACGGTATGCTCTCCGGTGATGTAGCGTTTGATTTTTTCTTCTTCCGTCTCCATTTCAGAAAGTATCTCTTTACCGCTGGGCTTTCCAGCATCTTCAATCTCCATTTCAATGACGGGTTGTTCTACCATCTTTTCAGGCTGTACTTTCTTTGAATCCCTGGTAATTACCTCAGGAACTTTTTCAATATCATCCCTGAGTGCCTTTCTTTGCTGGAGGTAGTCGTAACCGTAACGGACTCCAAACAGCAGAATCAGCATCAAAAAGAGGAACAACAGGATATTTCTTAGTCTTTTTCTTTCCATCAATTTCAATTATCGGTGAATCAGTTCGTAAAGTACACTAGAAAATTGTTCTTCCTATCGGCTTTCTTATGATAGAACAGCCTCTCCCTGCAGGGATATTCCCGTAGATCCCGTGATTTTAACAGGAATGAAATGGCCGGGTTGAATAGAATCATTTCCGTTGAAGTGGATATTGATTTTTCCTTCTGTCAAACCTGTCCAGCGGAGACCGTCCCTGGATTTTCCCGTCACCAGAATGTCCATTGTGCTTCTGATTAGGGACTCATTGTACCTTCCAGCGGATTTGATAAACACATCCGAAAGGATATGGAGGCGGCGTTTCTTGACATCCTGGGGAATCTTGTCATCCCATCGGGAACTCACGGCTCCGGGACGGGGTGAGTAGATGGCGATATAGGCCATGTTATAACCGAACTCTTCCAGGGCCAGGCGGGTGTTTTCAAAATTGTCTTCCGACTCATCCGTAAATCCTACAATAATGTCTGTGAAGAGAGTCGCCTGGGGAAGAATCCTTCGGATATTGTTCACAATAATACGGTAGTCTGCCAGGCTGTGATTCCGGTTCATCTTTTTCAGAACCTCGTTATCACCGGACTGCAGGGGCAGATGGATTTGTTTGGCCAGACATTTGTAGCGGGCCATGGTTTCCAGGACATCCATTGTCATATCCCGGGGATGGGGAGACGTAAAATAGAGCCAGAAGGGATGCTCTGCCAGGTCCCCAATTTTCCCGATTTCATCCAGGAGCTCCGCAAAGCTGAGTTCTTCATCCTTATCCAGACCATAGGAATTGACGTTCTGTCCCAGAAGGGTGATAGATTTATACCCCTTTGAGAGGAGAATCTTGATTTCATTCAGAATATCTGATGAGGGACGGGAGACTTCCCGTCCCCTGGTGTAGGGCACGGCGCAGTAGGTACAGAACTTGTCACAACCGTTTTGGATGGGGATGAAGGCTTCGTACCGGGAGTCGTAGGAGGGGCTGATTCCCCAAAACTCACCCTGGTTATGATGATGCTGCAGCCCTGTGGGGGTGGTTACCCCGTACTGGCTGATCATATCGGGTAGCCCGGTCATGTCATTGGTATCAAAAACCAGGTCAAAGGTCTTCAAAAACTTCTTTTTATCCTCGTCCAGCAGGCATCCGGTCACAAAGGTGATGAGATTCTTGTCCTGCTTCCATTTATTCCAAAGATGAATCCGGCTGTAAACCTTATCAATGGCCTTCTGCCTGACCGAGCAGGCTACGATTCCCAGGATATCCGCGTCTTCTTCCTTGTCGGTTTTGACAAATCCCATATTGGAAAAAACAGTTGTGAGCCGTTCGGAATCGGATATGTTCATCTGACAACCCAGTGTGAGTACATAATATTTCATAAGGGGAGTATCACTCCTTTTTAAACCAGTCTATGATGCGGCCGGCTATTTCTGCCCGGTCGCAGCCGTTGACCAGAACATGAGGGCTCTTCTTCAGAAGCATATGTTTTTTCCGGCTGCTGCTGATCCCGTTTTCGATGATAGGAACCGCATCGGGAGCTACCGTTTTATCCCCATCGGACACAATAGTCAAGGTCGGAGATGTTACCTGAGAGAGATGGGCCAAGGCTCTTTTCCTCAGGCCGATCATGTCTGCCACTTTGGCCACATCTGTTCGGACCCAGTACTCTCTGCCCAGGGCTTTCCGCTCCTCATCCTCTTCTTCCTCTTCCTGCCAGCTGCCTTTCAGGGTAGGGATGAGATATTTCAGGAAGGGGCTTTTGTAGACCTGTCTTTTTCTGATACTGATGGCCGGTGCCATAACCACGATGGCCCTTGGATCAAAGATCTCGGCCAGTATAAGGGTCAGCAACCCGCCCATGGACAACCCGGCAATGTAGACATTCCTGTACCGGGACTGGAGGAGAATATATTCATCCAGGACACAGCGCAGCCAGTCTTGCCCTGTGGATTCATGAAAATCCCGGGCATTGCTGCCGTGTCCGGGGAGTCGCGGCAGAGACACGGTATAGCCCTCTGATACCAGCCGGTCATAGAGGTAAAAAAAATTGGAGGTTAATCCGGTGAAGCCATGGATCAGCAGGACCGCGTCATCGCCGCCCTTATGAAAAAGGGGTTGGCCAAGAGGGGATATTCTTGTCTCAGAGGGAATCTTCATCAGGTTCATATTTCTCTCCATGGATGGGCGGCCTTCAAGGGGCTTCCTGTACCAATAAGATTGACCTTATTTCAAAGGATAAGCAATGTCAAACCCGCATCGGCTGCTGTTTTTTTTCTTGTGCATCACCAAAGCTCAGATATAATGAATCACCATGGCTGATCATTTTTCAATCTGGAAATTTCTCATCCTCCTCTCTGTCAATCTGATCCTGGCAGGAGTCTTCCTCTATCGTTTCAGGAAACACTTCCTTCATAAAAAGCAGACCTGGCAGGAGGAGCAGAACAGTCTGCTGAGGAAGATTAAAAGAAAGAATGAGCTTCTCTCTACCATGACTCATGAGTTGAGGACCCCTCTGTCGGTGCTCAGAACCTCCCTGGATATACTCTTGGAAGAGAGGCCCGGCCCCTTGACCGAACAGCAGCAGATTCTCCTGGAATCTTCAGTGGATAATGTGCTCCGGCTGATCCGTTTTTCCAACTCCATCCTGGCCGTGGTCAAAATTGATTCCTCCGGATTCAAGCTCTCCCGCAGTCCCGCGGACCTGCGGACAATCATCAGAAGTGTCTGCCGTGAAATGAAACCCTGGATGAATGAACGGGGAGTGGAGCTGCGCTATTCCTACCCCAATCTGCTCCGGAAGGTCATGATTGATCCGACATGGATAGGCCAGGTGTTGATCAACCTGATTCACAATGCGGGAAAGCATCTGAACCGGGACGGCCGGGTGGATGTTTCGGTGATCGATAATAAAAGCTCCCTGGTTGTCTCTGTGGCAGACAACGGCAGGGGCATTGAAAATACGGATAAGCCCCATATCTTTGTGGAGTTTTATCAGGGACGGGATGAAGAGCGCCTCGACGGGGCCGGATTGGGACTGACCATTGTCCGGGATGTCATTCATATGCACGGCGGAGAGGTATATGTCTCCTCGGTGGAAGGTCTGGGAACCACCCTTTCTTTTACACTCCCCGATACAGGGACCCTCGCGGATACTGGATCTCCCCCGCCAATACAGGATGGCATATGAAAGGACGCTTATTGATTGTTGATGATGAACCCCAGCTCACGGGTCTGCTGGAGTACCTGCTCAAGGATGAAGGGTATGAAACCTCTTGTGCCGCCTCGGGTGAACTGGCCTTGGTTCTGGCTGAAAAAGACCACTTTGATCTGATCCTGCTGGATATCAACCTTCCCGGCATGAGCGGCATGGAGGTCTGCAGAAGGCTGGGAGCCTCCGCCCCTCCGGTTATTTTTCTCAGCTGCCGGGATGATGACAGTGATGTAGTCGGCGGCCTGGAATCAGGCGCCGAGGACTATATTACGAAGCCATTCAATCACCGGGAGCTGATCCTGAGGATCGAAAAAGTTCTCAGGCACACCTCCGCCACTTCTGTAATCCGCTGCGGAGATCTTGAGATTGATATTCAGGATGAACGGGTCAGGTGCAGGGGCTCCCTGATTCATCTGTCTCCCATCGAGATGTCTCTCATCAAATGCCTGGCTGCCTCACAGGGCCGCATTGTGTCTTGGCAGGAACTCATTGAAAGAGTCTGGGGGTATCATGACTGGGAGGGGGGGCATGATATTGTGAAGGTGACCATAGGAAGGATAAGGAAAAAAATTGAAACACAGCCGGGGTGTCCCCAATATCTCCATAATGAATGGGGCAAGGGGTACAGACTCTGTTTCAAGAATTTTCCGGTTGAGCCGTGAGGATTGCACTTGTTACCGAATTGTTCCTTGTTCTGATAGTCAATGCGGGTAAAAATAAGAGAGCCTGTACTCGTCCCTCCGGGGATAAGGACGGGTTAAAAACCCGGATATCCGGGAATGGAGGAATCTATGAAAAAGGTACTGCTTGTTTTATTAAGCCTGATGCTCCTGAGCACCACCGCGTTTGCCACCGGACAGAGTGAGGGGGGAGTTAAAAATGTAACCGCTTATACGACTCTGGATGAAGAGCTGGCACGGGATGTTTTTAATGCATTTGAAGAAGAAACTGGAATCAGAGTCGACTGGGTTCGCCTTTCAACTGGAGAATGTGTGGCCAGAATGGAAGCGGAAAAAGATAATCCCCAGGCCAGTATCTGGTATGGAGGTGTCGGCCTTGGGCACATTGAAGCCAAAGATAAAGGATTGACGACACCCTATAAATCAGCCAAGGCTGCTATGCCCGATCAGTTCCGGGACAGTGAATATTACTGGTCAGGTATTTATGCAGGGCCTCTTTGTTTTGAAAGCAACACAAAAATGCTCGCAAAATACGGCCTTAAGGCTCCCCGGTCCTGGGAAGACCTCATCAAACCTGAATATAAAGGACAGCTTCAGATGGCTAATCCCGGATCATCCGGCACGGCCTACAATGTTCTGGCCACCATGGTTCAGATCCTCGGAGAAGACAAGGCTTTTGCCTATATGAAAGAGCTGGATAAAAATATTACCCAGTATACACGCTCCGGTTCTGCACCTGGCAAAAATGCCAGTATCGGTGAAGTCACCATTGCCATCGGTTATGCCCATGACGGTGTAAAACTTGTAGATGTAGGATATCCTCTGGATATCACCTTTCCCAAAGAGGGAACTGGCTATGAAGTGGCTTCGGTCTCTCTGATCAAAAACGGACCTGCCGAAGAACTGGAGAATGCAAAAAAACTTTATGACTGGGCTCTGGGTGAAACTGCTGCAAAGCTCTATGCCAAAAAATTTGTGGTTCCCTTTGTGGATGTACCTCTGGCCAAAGGTGCGGTTCCCATCAGCGAGGTGAACACCATTGTACAGGATGATGTGTGGTCTGCCGCCAACAAGCAGAGGCTCGTCGACAAATGGAATGAAGTGATCGGTGGAGAAGACCGGACCGAAGCTAAATAATAAATCCTGATCCTGAACCCGGGGACTCTTTGATCCCGGGTTCAGGTTTTTTTATCTCTTATGGGAGGACATAATGATCCAACAACGTGATGCCGATCAAGTCATCAAAGGCCCGAATCCTTTTTATCAGCTGACCCGGGAACCCATGCTTCTGGCGGTTGTTCTGTTTCTTCTGGCTTTACTGGGTCTGTTCATTGTTTACCCCCTCATTGCCGTTGCCAGAATGAGTCTGACCAGCTCTGACGGAAACTTCTCGGCGGAAGTTTACAAATATGTGTTTACCCACCACCGGTATAAAAAAGCGATTGGAAATTCTGTCCTGCTGGGAACCATTGTCGCCACAACGGCAACCTTTATCGGCTATGTCTTTGCCTTTGCTCTCACAAGAGGACAGATCCGCTGGAAGGCTTTTTTCAACACCATGGCCATCCTGCCCATCATCTCGCCGCCTTTTATGTTTGCCCTGTCGGTGATCCTCCTGTTCGGACGCAATGGTCTGATCACTGCCGGACTCCTGAAGCTGGATGTGTCGGGACTCTACGGACTCAAAGGGCTTGTCATCGTTCAGACCATTGGTATGTTTCCTATGGCCTACATGACCCTCTCGGGAATACTCCAGGGAATTGACCCTGATTTAGATACCTGCGCCATGAACCTGGGGGCTAAAAGAGGTCGTGCTTTTTTTACGGTGACCCTCCCTCTCTGTGTCCCTGGAATATTCGCCTCCTGGCTGCTGGTTTTTGTAGCCTCTCTCACGGATTTCGGAAACCCCATCATTCTGGGGGGCGACTTTGATGTCCTTTCGGTTCAAGCCTATCTGGAGTTTACGGGGATGGGGAATCTGGCACGGGGAACAGCTCTGGCCATCCTGTTGCTGGTACCCACAGTGGGGGTCTTTTTTATTCAGAAGTACATTATGAAGAATAAGACCTATACCACCATCACGGGGAAATCCTCCAGGCGGGGAGTCATCATCGTCGGACCCGTGGTCAGAAATGTTCTTTTTGCATTCTGTCTGCTCTTTTCTCTCTTTGTCCTTATGTTTTATGTCACTATCATTTCCGGTAGTTTTATAAAACTCTGGGGAGTCAACTGGGGATTCACACTGGAACACTTTGCCTACAGCTGGGATGTGGGATCCAAGACGATGTGGAATACCGTGTTTCTGGCCCTCATTTCCACCCCCATTACCGCTTTTATGGGCATGGCCATTGCCTATATTGTGGTGCGCAAGAGTTTTCCGGGAAAGGATCTTATGGAATTCCTGTCCATGCTCAGTTATGCCATTCCGGGAACCTGTATCGGGATCGGATACATCCTGGCCTTCAACAAGGCCCCCTTTGAATTGTCGGGTACGGCCTTTATTCTGGTGGCCTGTTATGTCTTCAGAAATGTACCCATCGGAGTGGAAAGCGGCATCGCCGCTCTGAAGCAGATCTCTCCGGAAATTGAAGAGTCTTCCACCAATCTGGGGGGAACCAGCGGATATACATTCCAGCACATTACTCTCCCCCTGATCCGGCCCAGCTTCTTTGCCGGAGCCACCTTCGCCTTTGTCAGGAGCATGACCGCCATCAGCGCCATCATCTTCCTTGTCTCTGCCAGATGGAACCATATGACCGTTCTTGTACTGGCACAGACAGAAATCATGAGGCTGGGTGTGGCCTCGGTCATGTCCTTTGCTCTGATCGTCGTCATCCTTTCTGTGATTCTCCTGATCATGAAACTGACGGGTCTCAAGCAGGCACAGGTTTTCGGAACATCCAATTGACCCTTCGGCCTAGCGCGAATAATTACCAAGGCCCTTAGGCCTAGCGCGAATAATTACCAAGGCTCTACAGAGCCTTGGTAGTACAGAGCCTTGGTAGCACAGAGCCTTGGTAGCACATGGACCTTGGGTGCATATGGACCTTGGGTGCATATGGACCCTTCGGCCCTGAGCGAATAATCACTTGAGCTCCATTGGAGCCCGGGTAAGAAAAAAAGGAGAAAATATGAGCCAGGCAGAGAAATATCTGGATTTAAATAATGTTGTCAAAGTCTTTCAGGATGGCCAGGGCGGCCGGGTCAGGGCCGTTGATGATGTCTCATTGAGCATAAAAAAAGGGGAGTTCGTGACCCTTCTGGGACCCTCGGGATGCGGCAAAACAACCACATTGAGAATGGTTGCCGGGTTTGAGGTTCAAAACAGCGGGGATATCATCCTCAATGGTAAAAATATCGACAACGTGGCAGCCTATGACCGGAATATGCCCATGGTCTTCCAGAGCTATGCTCTCTTTCCCCATATGTCCATCTTTGAAAATATCGCCTACGGACTGAAAGTGAGGAAAATGTCCAGGGAAACCATCAGAAACGATGTGGCCATGGCCTGCCAGATGGTGAATCTGTCGGGCCTTGAAAAACGCTATCCCGGAGAACTCTCGGGAGGGCAGCAGCAGAGAGTCGCCCTGGCCAGAGCCCTGGTTCTAAAGCCTGAGATCATGCTTTTTGATGAACCTCTGTCCAATCTGGATGCCAAGTTGCGCATACAGACCAGAACGGAAATCATGCGGGTTCAGCAGATGCTGGGAATCACGGCCTTGTACGTCACTCATGACCAGTCCGAAGCCTTGAGCATGTCCGACAGGATAGTGGTGATGAATCAGGGGAAAGTCGAGCAGTTCGGTACCCCCGAGGAAATCTATGCCAGCCCGGCAACTCCTTTTGTGGCGGATTTTATCGGGAATGCCAATTTTGTAAACGTTCTGGTCAAGGAGGACCGTAAGAATGCCCTCTTTGTGTATGTTCAGGATGAAGTTCTGGAACTGATCAAGGATTCTGATGAGGTCTACAGGGAAGGGGAAGAACTGACTCTGGCCATTAAACCGGAATCCATGGATATTACTGAAGAAAAAACGGGATTCACAGGAGTTCTGGAAATTGTCTCCTATCTGGGGTCAACAACGGAATATAAAATCGAGTTTAACGGATCTTTTTTGACTGTGATACACACCAATTCGGGGAACCGGGATGTGAAGAAACGAAAATCCGGCGACAGGGTGAATCTTCACTTTGAAACCGACGCCTTTCAGGTATACCGGGGCTGATCCATTTTTCATTTTTCCTGTATAATGATGATCATTTAAGAATCTTGATTATTTCAGGATAGGAGTATGAAATTATGGAATTGAAGAATTTTTTCCCCGGGGATGACCAGAAACTTGAAGATCTTGGAGACGGGGTCAAGCGAAAAATAACCGCATTTCATGACAATCTGATGTGCGTGGAAGTTCATTTTGAAAAAGGAGCTGTCGGAGCACTGCACAGTCATCCCCATGAACAGATCTCCTATATTGTTTCCGGGGAGTTCGAGTTTACTATCGGGGGAGAAAAGAAGATCTTGAAAGCAGGAGATTCTACCTTAAAACAGCCTGATATCGAACACGGAGCCCTCTGTCTCAAAGCCGGAATGCTCCTGGACTTTTTCACTCCCTGCCGGGAAGATTTTCTCTAGGAATTCTATAAATAAATGGTTCTGCACCCGGCTTCCTACCATAAAGATACAATCTTGTGGGAATCCGGGTGTTTTTTTCATTTGAATGAAACAAACAGGTTGGAGACAAATCATACTATATTTGTATAATTATTCATATTTTATCTCAGAATATACACTTCTAATGAATAATACCGGTTTGTTCGTTAATAATAATGTCCTATTCAACACCCAAACATTCCTCAGTTGTTTTTTTTATTGTTCCAAGCTAAAAAAATAGTGTAGAATAATATTATGAAAATTTCCCTTTCAGTCTAATTCTCCGCTCAACAGAGGGCTCCATGGAAACGTTTCTATGTATAGAGTCGTTGTTGCTGTGGTTATTACATATGAACTAAGGGAAAAACTAAATGTTATACAAGGAGATTGTATGAAAAAATTGTTCAAAATCAGTATTGTTTTATTACTGGTTCTTTCCGTCGCTGGACTGATGATCAGCTGTAGTAAGAAAGAAGCCGCTGCTCCGGCGAAAGAAACTGTAGCCGCTGCTCCAGTAGAAGACAGTAAATTCGGTGGCGTTCTCGTTTTCGGACGTTCCGGAGATTCTGTAGGTCTTGACCCCGGTCGGGAAACAGACGGCGAGTCTTTTTACGGCTCCACACCCGTATATGATACTCTGGTTGAGTTTGTACCCGGAGAAACTGCAGTACGTCCCGCTCTTGCTGAAAGCTGGAGCTTTGCTGCTGACGGTTTAAGCGTTACCTTCAAACTGAGAAAAGGCGTTAAGTTCCATGATGGAACCGACTTCAATGCCGCGGCCGTTGTTTATTCTTTTGAAAGACAGTTCAAGGAAGATCATCCCGCCTATAAGAATGGACCCTGGAAATACTGGGGATACATGGGAATGTCTGATATCATTGATGAAGTTGTTGCCGATGATGATTTTACGGTTACTTTCAAGCTGAAAGTGAAAGAAGCACCTTTTATAGCCAACCTGGCCATGGATTTTGCTGCCATTGTTTCACCTACGGCTGGCGAAAAATACGGAGAAGACCTGGCATCCAATCCTGTCGGTACGGGTCCCTTCAAATTTGTTTCCTGGATCAAAGATGACAGCATCGTTTATGAAAGAAACGACGATTTCTGGGGTGGAGATGTCTACCTTGATCGCCTGATTCTGAAAGTTATTCCCGATGCGACTGCCCGTTGGCTGTCTCTCAAAAAGGGTGAAGTGGATGTCATTGACTTCCCCTCTCCCGAAGACCTGGAAGAAATGAAATCTACTGAAGGAATCAAAGTGATTCAGCAGGCAGGTCTCAATGTCGGTTATCTGGCACTGAACACAGAGAAGGCTCCTTACGACAATAAGAAAGTAAGACAGGCCATGAACTATGCTATCGATAGAAGTGAAATCGTTGCCGGTGTTTATGGTGCGGCTGGTCAACCTGCCAAGAACCCACTGCCTCCCACCATGTGGTCCTACAATGACGACATCAAAGCCTATCCCTATGATCCTGAAATGGCTAAAAAACTTCTGGCCGAAGCCGGTTATGCCGATGGTTTCAAGACTGAAATCTGGGCCATGCCCGTTGCCAGACCTTATAACCCCAATGGTAAAAAGGTTGCAGAAATCATGCAGGCTCAGTTGGCTAAGGTTGGAATTGAAGTAGAAGTCATCTCCTATGAGTGGGGTACCTACCTTGATAAACTTGACTACGGCGAGCATCAGGCTGCCATGCTGGGTTGGACCGGTGATAACGGTGACCCGGATAACTTCCTTTGGGTTCTCCTGTCAAGCCAGGCTGCCGAAAAACCTGCCGGAAACATCGCTTTCTGGAAGAATGATGAGTTCACAGACCTGATTGGCGAAGCCAAACAGGAAATGGATGTTGCCAAACGGACTGCTCTGTATGAAAAAGCACAGGTGGTATTCCATGAGGAAGCTCCCTGGGTTCCCATTGCCCACTCTGTTGTTTCCGCGCCCATGAAAGATTCTGTTCAGGACTTTGTTCTCTATCCTACGGGAAGAAGAGTCTTTACCAAGGTCTGGATAAAGAAGTAAATAAATCTACATAGATTGACCTCCCGGGATTCGTTCAGGGAGGTTTTTCGCATACGGAGTCTTTTGTTTAAGAAAAACTCCGGACTGAAGGAATTATGATTCGATATATTTTAAAACGTTTGGTAATGTTATTGCCCACTCTTTTCGGTGTGGTCACTCTTGTTTTTTTTATGATAGCCCTGTCTCCGGGAGATCCAGCCCGGGTCATGCTGGGTGAGAGAGCCAGCCCGGAAAAACTTGAAAAACTTCGTGCTGATCTGGGCCTGGACAAGCCTTTGATACAGCAGTATGGACTCTACCTGAAACGCATTGTCCACCTGGATTTCGGGGAATCCATTAAATCCGGCCAGGATGTCATGGTTGAAATCAAGGCCCGCTACCCTGCCACCATTGAACTGGCCCTCTGTGCCATGATCTTTGCCACTGTACTGGGGGTGTGGATCGGCGTCATCTCGGCGACAAAAAAAAATACATGGATCGATTATACCTCCATGGTGGGAGCCCTCTTCGGTGTCTCCATGCCCGTCTTTTGGCTGGCTCTGGTTATGATCATGATCTTCTCTGTTCAGCTGAATATGTTCCCAACGGGGGGACGCATTAATATGAGGCTCTACTTTACTCCGGAAACTAATTTTTATCTTATTGATACCTTTAAATATCTTTTTCAGGGAAAACCGGAATATTTCCGTTCCGCCCTGCATCATCTGGTTCTTCCTTCCATTGCTCTGGGAACCATTCCGCTGGCTATCATTGCCAGAACAACCCGGAGCAGCATGCTGGAAGTCTTGAAGCAGGACTATGTGAAAACAGTGCGTTCCGCGGGAATCAAGGAACGTCGGGTTGTGTTTCGATATGCCCTCAGAAACGCTCTGCTTCCGGTCATCACGGTGATCGGTCTGCAGTTTGGAATGCTCCTGGCCGGAGCCCTTCTGACGGAGACCATCTTTGCCTGGCCGGGAATAGGGAAGTGGATCTATCATGCCATTGCAGCCCGTGATTACCCGGCTGTTCAGGGAGGGATTATCATTATTTCTACCTCTTTTGTACTGATCAATCTGGCAGTGGATGTCCTGTATTCTGTCATAAACCCCAAAATCAGGCTGCAGTAATAAAGGAACAAAACAGATATGAATGAAAAAAATGGAGAAGTCCCTAAGCACGAATCTCCACTAAAAGAACACTGGCATGAGCTGAAGCGGAATAAAACCGCTATGGCCGGCCTTATTATTATACTCATCTTTATCTTTGTGGGCATTTTTGCTCCTCTGCTGGCTCCCATGGATCCTCTGGAACAGAATATTGATATGAGGAAAACAAATCCCATGACCGCAGGGTATATTCTGGGAACAGACGATCTGGGGCGGGATATGCTTTCAAGACTCATCTACGGCGCCCGTATTTCAATGATCATCGGTGTGATCGCTGTAGGAATCGCCCTGTCTTTCGGGATCGTCATCGGTATGGTCTCCGCCTTTTACGGCGGCATGGTGGATAAGATCATCATGCGTCTCGTGGATATTATGCTGGCCTTCCCCTACATCCTGCTCACCATCGTTATTGTGGCCGTACTGGGACCCTCCCTCACAAATGCGATGGTTGCCATAGGGATTGCCCAAATTCCCCGGTACACACGGATTGTCAGAGCCTCTGTTCTGGCAGAAAAAGAGAATGACTATGTTCTTGCCGAGAGAGCTCTGGGAGCCTCCGATCTGGAACTGATGTTTTTATCCATCCTTCCCAACTGTCTGGCGCCCATTTCCGTCCAGGCCACCCTGGGGTTCGGCTCGGCCATCCTTGAATCGGCAGGACTCTCCTTTCTGGGCCTGGGAGCCCAGCCTCCTACTCCTGAGTGGGGTCTGATGATTGCCAGTTCCAAGGAATTTGTCACCAATGCCTGGTGGATCGTCACTTTTCCCGGACTTGCCACACTGCTGGCCGTTCTGGGATTTAACCTGCTGGGGGATGGCCTCCGGGATATTCTGGACCCGAGGATGAGAGACTGATATGGGAAACGAAAAACTAATCACGATTGAAAATCTAAGTGTTCATTTCCACACCCGCCGGGGTGTGGTGAAGGCTGTCAGGGATCTCTCTCTTCATATTGATAAGGGTGAAACCCTGGCCCTGGTGGGCGAATCGGGATGCGGCAAATCAGTCACAGCCCATGCCATCAACCAGCTGATTCCCATGCCTCCCGGTGTGATCGAAAGCGGTTCTGTCATCTTCAGGGACCGGGATCTTTTACAGCTGCCGGAAAAAGAGATTCAAAAGCTCCGTGGAACTCAAATTTCCATGATCTTTCAGGAACCTATGACCAGTCTGAATCCAGTTTTTAAGGTCGGGGATCAGCTGGCGGATGTTTTTTTGGCCCACCAGAAAATGTCTAAAAAACAGGCTCATGCTAAAGCTGTCGAACTTCTGGAACTGGTCAAGATTCCATCTCCTGCCAGAAGAGCCATGGATTATCCTCATCAGCTCTCTGGGGGGATGCGTCAGAGGGTGATGATCGCCATGGCTCTCGCTTCACCTGAACCCGGCTTGATGATCGCCGATGAACCTACAACGGCTCTGGATGTGACCATTCAGGCTCAGATCCTGGATCTGCTGACAGATCTCAAGGAAGAAGTGAATATGTCTATCCTGCTCATCACTCATGATATGGGTGTTGTTGCCGAAACGGCAGACCGGGTTGTTGTTATGTATGCCGGACGGAAGGTGGAAGAGGGGACGGTCTTTCAGATCTTTGATAATCCCTCACATCCCTATACCCTGGGCCTCCTGAACTCACTACCCTCCAATGAGAAGTATAAAGACTTCAGCCGCCTGGAGGCCATTCCCGGAAATGTTCCCGACCTTCTGGGTCTGGGGGAAGGATGTCCCTTCGCCAACCGCTGCGAATATGCCGATGCAGAGTGTGAAAAAAGCTTCCCTGGAAGTACAGCTCTGGAAGAGGGTCATACCATCTGGTGCTACAAAGCAGATGATGTGAAAAAACAAAAAGGATCCAAGAACTTATGAAATCATTGATGGAGGTGAAAAACCTCAAAAAATATTACCAGATCAGCGCCAGGGAAGGGGACAGGAAACAGACTCTCAAGGCTGTGGATGGCGTTTCCTTCGACATTAAGAAAGGCGAGATTCTGGGAGTCGTCGGTGAATCAGGCTGTGGAAAATCCACCCTGGGAAAGACTGTTCTCCGGCTTCATGAAAAGACGGATGGGCAGGTCTTCTATGATGAGAGGGACCTGTTCTCCCTGGATCATAAGGAGATGACAGAGCTCCGGAAAAGGATGCAGATGGTTTTTCAGGACCCCTTTTCCTCCCTGAATCCCCGTAAAAAGGTGGCCTCTATCATTGAGCAGCCTTTGAGAATCCATAAGGCGGGAACAGCCGAAGAGATAAGTCAGAAAGTGGAAGACATCATGAATGAAGTGGGGATCAATCCTCACTATAAGAAGCGCTTTCCCCACCAGTTTTCCGGCGGTCAGAGGCAGAGAATCGGTATTGCCCGGGCCCTGGCCCTGAATCCTGAGTTTGTCATCTGTGATGAGGCCGTTTCCGCCCTGGATGTCTCTGTTCAGGCTCAGATTCTGAACCTGCTGCTGGATCTAAGAGAAAAGCATGACCTGACCTATATGTTCATTGCCCATGACCTGGCTGTGGTGGAATATATCTCCACCCGGATTGTGGTTATGTACCTGGGGAGAATCATCGAGGTGGCAGACAAGATTGAGTTGGTGAAAAATCATACTCATCCCTATACGAAGGCCCTCTTTGATGCCTTTCCTCTGACCGACCCTCACAAGAGAGCTGACAGAAAGAAGACTGTCATGGGGGATGTGCCCAGTCCGGTTAATCCCCCCTCAGGCTGTCATTTCCACCCCCGCTGCTCCTACGCCATGGATATATGCAGAGAGCAGTATCCTGAACTGAAGGAAGTGGCTCCCGGTCATATGTCTGCCTGCTGGTTACATCAGCAGGGCTGATAATTTCAAATATAAAACCGCTCCTCCCCGGAGCGGTTCTTTATTGTACCGATAGGATCTCTCCGGTATTCTCTCTGATCAGATAGGCGCTCCCTATGGCTGCCGTCTGTATGCCCCAGTCACTTGTAATGACCTGTACTACGTCCTGGTTGTGAAGCATGGAGCGGTAATTTTTCTTTCTTGTCACCAGCCCCAGGAGATGGGGGCATCCCGAAATGACGGGACCGCTCAGAATGATCATATCGGGATTCAGCAGATTGATAATATTCCCGATGGATATGGAAAGATACTCAGCGACTTCTTCCATGACATGATAATAGAGTTCCCCTTCCTGAGACTGATTCAGGATATCTTCGATTTTCCCCGGAATGGGAACACTGTTGATGCGGGCCATACTCCTTCCCCTTTCCAGGATGGCGTCTTCTCCTATGAGAGCCTGAAGACAGCCTCTGTTCCCGCAAAGGCAGGAAGGACCGTTCGGAATAATAGAGGTATGACCCAGTTCTCCGGCGCCAAAGGAAGATCCCATATAGAGTTTATGATCCAGAATCAGTCCTGCGGCCACTCCTGTTCCTATGACGATGGATATGATGTTGCCGAAGTTACGGGGGTTATGGAGATAGTAGGAGGCAAGAGCGCTCACCTTACTCCTGTTGACCACCAGGCTGGAAAGACCGGAGGCGTCCCTGATCATTTCTC
>NZ_JAQIBL010000085.1 GCF_027859075.1 Oceanispirochaeta sp.
ATCTATCACTTTGTAAAACCATCGAACCTCAAGAGGTTCCTGAGAATTCTGGATCATGTGAATATCTATATCCTTATTGCCGGAACCTACACTCCCTTCTGTCTGGTTCTACCTCCTGAGCGGGGTATCCCTCTTCTCTATACGGTCTGGGCTATTGTGATTCTGGGTTCTGTCTTCAAGCTTGTATTCTGGTCCAAAGTTAAACCCCTTCACACCATCATCTACCTGCTGATGGGCTGGCTGATCGTCTTTTATGTCAAAGATCTCAAGCAGGTTCTGCCTCCTCAGGTGGGAGCCTGGATTCTGGGTGGGGGGTTGTCCTATACGGCGGGCACCCTGTTCTATGCCGCTAAAAAAATGCCCTATTATCATGCCGTCTGGCATCTGTTTGTCGTAGCGGGGAGCGCCTTCTTTTATGGCGGAGTCTATCTCTACGCTCTTCCTCTAATGTAAAAAGCCAAGGAGAGTCGAAAATGGTGGATCATATTCAGGTCAGACGGGAATCAAAGCTGCCCTGGTAGGGGCTTACTGGAAATATTTCCGCCTCATCACTGTCTCAGGAGCAATCCCCAATATTTTCTTGAAGACCCTCGAAAAGTAAAATGGATCCTTGAATCCGCACTTGTAGGCCGTTTCGGATACATTAAGCCCGTCTCGATGAAGGGCTTCATAGGCCAGCAGTATCCGCTCTCTGTGGATGCATTCAGTCGGAGTCAATCCCAGTTCCTTTTTGAACAGGGCATTGATATATTCAGGACTGAGGTTGAAACGGTTTGAGAGATCCTGCCTGGTCAAGGTCTGAGTACAGTGTTCCTGAATAAAGAGGATCATGGCCTGCATCCTCGGGCTGACAGGCTGATTCCGCATCTCCCATTGTGAGGCGCAGAGGAGCCATATTTCCCGGCAGACCGTGCCCATCAATTCATCCCGGTAATTATTGTATCCTTCAAAAAGATCACTGCACTTCCTGAATAAGCCATCCATCAGGTCTATTTCTTCGGTAAAAGAGGTTCGGGAGCTGGGCTGTGGATGGAGACGGACAAGAGGGGACTCCCAGGGCAGATCCGTACGGGGCAGACAGTGGATGCAGGAGATGGCGCCCTCTTCCTGACGGGCGTAAAAACGGTGGTTTTCCCCGGGCGGAATGATCAGCACATCTCCGGGACCCAGCTCCGTCTCAGAATCTGTCCGCTCCCTGTGCAGCGGGTCTGTGGAGCTCAGGCATTCATACAGAAAATTTCCCTTTCTGATCAGGATCAATTCAAAATCAGGCAGAACCCTGGGACCCCAGGAGGAGACTTCCTTCAATGTAAAATAGTTGGCCATATTGACCCGGGGGAGGATGTCCTTGATTTGAATTATCTTATTATAGTCCATGCCTTTCTAATTTATATCCATTTCCGCCATAAGAAAAGGGGTTTAAACTCTTTTAATATCTTATTCTGTTTAAAGAGGTGCCCTTTATGTCCATGACCCAGCTAGAAAATTCTCTGGCGATTCTGAATTATGAAAACTTTGAGAGCCTGCCCATTGTGCATTTTGGATTTTGGAATGAAACACTGGACAAGTGGGCAGAAGAGGGACATATCAGTGTCGAAGACGCCCGGGACTGGAGCGACTGCAGCGATGCGGATATCCGCATCGGGAAACAGCTGGGTTTTGATTTTAACTGGGGCCAGAATTTCGGGCCCCACTACCGCCTCGACCCGGCTTTTGAAGAGACAATCCTGGAAGAGGATGACCAGGGGAATATGAAGGTCCTCAATGAAGACGGGGTCATCGTCATGAAAAAACGGAATGTTGTTTCTATTCCAACAGAGGTGGATCACTATTTTAAAGGTCGGAAAGAGTGGGAAGAAGGGTTCCGTGATAAGTTGGATTACAATGCTGACCGTTATCTCAAGGCCCTTGTTCCTGCAGGGAACCGGACCCTGCCCCTGGGAGAGGGCGGATGGGATTATTTGCGACAAACTGAAGGAAGAGAGAGGCCACTCGGGCTGTTTGCCGGCAGTCTGATCGGATTTATCCGTGATTTCATCGGTGTCGAGAATCTCAGCTATCTGACGGTGGATGATCCAGAGCTTCTTGAGGAAATTGTTGAGCATGTGGCAGATCTCAGTTATCAGACTGTGAAAACGATTCTGGAATCGGGTGCCCGGTTTGAATATATGCATTTCTGGGAGGACATCTGCTTTAAAAATGGTCCTCTTGTCAGCCCCTCTTTCTTCCGGGATTTTATTGGGCCTCAATACAAAAGAATCACAGACCTGGCCCGCTACCACGGGATAGGAATTATTTCTGTAGACTGCGACGGTATGATCGATCATCTGCTGCCCTTCTGGCTGGAAAACGGGGTGAATACCATGTTTCCCATCGAAGTCGGAACCTGGAAGGCCAGTATTGCTCCCTGGCGGGAAAAATATGGCCGGGACATCAGAGGGGTAGGGGGGATGGATAAAACCGTTTTCTCCCGTGACAGAAAGGCTGTGGTAGACGAGGTGGAGCGGCTGAAAGCTCTGGTGGATCTGGGAGGGTATATTCCCTGCCCGGAT
This sequence comes from Oceanispirochaeta sp., assembly GCF_027859075.1. Lineage (NCBI taxonomy): Bacteria > Pseudomonadati > Spirochaetota > Spirochaetia > Spirochaetales > Spirochaetaceae > Oceanispirochaeta > Oceanispirochaeta sp. Next base: position 2,553 of record NZ_JAQIBL010000085.1, read on the forward strand.
CATAGAATCGCCCCGGACGCCCTCTGGGAGAACGTCCAGTATTACTGCGATCTGATGCGGAAGAACTTCAGTTAGTTTTTCGGCAGATAATGGAGTTCTAATCCGCCACCCAGCATGGTGGCCGGATCATAATCCCGGGAGAAGAGAGGAGCATAGAAGACTTTCACTCCCGGCATCCAGCTGCCCCGCGGGCCTTCCTTTAACCGGTACCCCGTGAAACCTGTGAACAGAGGCCCCATGGCAAAGAATGAATCTCCCCTGTCATCAGGAGAAGATTTGTAGTCCGGTCCGTAATGAAAGACAGTTCCCATACCTCCGCCGACGACCCACTGTCCCCCGTCCTCATTGTTTTGATCAAAACTGTACTCGTAACTGATCTGAGGTTCAAACTGAAGCATCTGAAAGGCGGCTCCAAATAAAATGGGCCTCATAACAGGGATGTTGATGCTAATAGCCTGATGATCATCCAGGTCAAAGCGGATGTCTGCATATATATCCATGATGGGACCCCCTTTAACTCCTGCGGGGGAGGCTATACACATGCGCAGGTCATCGTAGCGTCCTCCGGCTAAAACGTGAAAACCCAGTGAAACCGTGGGGGATGTTTCTGCAAAGAGGGGAATTATTATCCCACAGAATAGAATGGCCAGTGTAAATTTCTTTTTCATATACCTTTTCTCCCTAGGGTGAAACATAATTCATCGGGGATTCCGGGTCAAAGGACAGTTGTTTTTTTTTTACGTTGCGCATCCGAATTTCCCATACTAAAATAAGCATGTTCTCATCACTTCATAAATCCCAGGAGGCTCCAGTGGCTCATCTTATCGTATCCGGCTGTATCGGCTGCGGCTTCTGTCAAAGGATCTGCCCGACCCGGGCCATCTCAGGAGACATGAAAGAACTTCACGTCATCGATGCCGCTCTCTGCATCGACTGCGGCTCCTGCGGGAGGGTTTGTCCTAAAAATGCAGTTCGCACCGAACAGGGAGAGACGGTGTTCAGGCTCAAGAGGTCCGAATGGCTCCAACCCCGGATCATCATCGACAAATGTTATGCCTGTGAGAACTGTGTGGCGGCCTGCCCGGTGGGTGCCCTGGCCATGAAAGATGAGAATCTTCCCCTGACAGATAATTTTGCCGTCCTGGCCTTTCCTGAAAAATGTATTTCCTGCGGCTGGTGCCGGGACAACTGCCAGTTTGATGTCCTCTCCCTGGAGGTTCCCCTTGCAAGTCATTAAAGGCACATCCAACCGTTATCTGGATGTCGATCTGACCACTCAGACCTGGTCTGTTTATACCGTCTCCGCCGAAGATTTGAAGCTTTATCTGGGTGGAAAAGGACTGGCTTTGAAGATCTTCCATGATCGCTTTACCAGGGAAGACCTGGGGAGGATCGATCCGTTCGGCCCGGAAAACCTCCTGATCTTTTCCATGGGGGTCATGCTTTCCTAGGGGGCAACATCCTCCGGCCGTTTTGAAGTCCTGACAAAATCGCCTCTCACCGGACTGATGGTGGGATCTTCCTGCGGAGGATACTTCGGCGAAACCTGTAAAACCGCCGGTTGGGATGGTCTTATCATCAGCGGTCAATCCGAGTCTCCCCTGACCCTGCGCATTCACAGAGAGGGGGCAGACTTTGAATCCGCCCTGAATCTCTGGGGGCAGGGCACTCATGAAACGCAGGAATCTTTGAAACTGTCTCCCAAAGAGGGGGCTGCTGTGATCGGTCCGGCAGGAGAAAACAGAGTCTTGTATGCCAATGTCTGTTCGGGTCACCGTTTTGCCGGCCGGGGAGGCGTGGGCGCCGTCATGGGAGCTAAAAAACT
>NZ_JAQIBL010000086.1 GCF_027859075.1 Oceanispirochaeta sp.
GCTCAAAGAGGAAGCGGGAGAGTATATCCGTGATGACCTGGTTGGAGTCCATCAGAGTGCTATCCAAAAGAGATGCTTTTTCCTGATCTCCCGCCTGTTGGTAGCAGGCCTGGAATACCAGAGTTTCAGAAAAAATAGAGGCCGTTTCGGCCAGAGTCATGGGATAATGACGGTGCAGGGCAGGAGCCTTCTTCAGCACCTCATGATGCCAGGCATGTCCCAGTTCATGGGCTATGGTGGAAACATCGTTGAAGGAGCCTGAGAAGTTTGTCATGACCCGGCTCTCTTCTGTCAGTGGGAAGCTGATGCAGTAGGCTCCTCCCACCTTGGATTCCCGGGGAGGGGCATCGATCCAGTTCCTGTCGAAACACATCCGGGCAAATTCAGAATACTCCCCGCTGAGGGCGGAAAAATGACGGGTGATAAATGTTTTTGCTCTGTCCCAGCTCCATTCGTCGCTCCTTGTTGACAGAGGGGCCACCGTATCATACCAGGACAGACGCGGGAGACCCATGGCGGTCGCCTTGGCTTTCATAAAACGGCGGAACTCGGGCAGGCTGTTTTTCATGCTCCCGATCATCGCCTCAAGGGTGTTTCCTGACATTCCAGCCTGACGGGTGGACCGGTCCAGGGTGCTCTCAAATCCTCTGCGGGAGTTCAGGGTATGACTGAATCCCTTAACGCCGTTGAGAGCCGCCGCCATGGGAATCTCCATAGACTCCCAGCATTTCAGCTCTTTCTCCCAGGCTTTTTTTCTTATTCCCCGGTCGGGATGACTTGCCATAAGCCTCAGCTGGGTGACTGTCTTTTCTTCTTTCCCGTCCCAGTCTGTCTTTAATGAGGAGGAGATGCTCTCCTGTTGCCGCCCCCAGGCTGACCCGCCGGAGCGGGAGAGATCGGCTGCCAGGTCTTCCAGCTCCGGTGAGAGCTGAAACTTCTGCTCTTCCAGGGATTCTTTTAAATAATAGAGGTAATCTTTTAGAATCGGGGACTCTTTCCACTCCTTTTCCGAGCTGCCTGAATCGGCCAGACGGTTTTTGAAACGCACCAGTACTCCTGTAAAAGGGAGGGCCGCCTCTTCCAGGGCATTTAAGGCATTCAGAGCCGCGGCATCATCAGTGTTCACAGAGTAGGAGCAGTATGTATAGGATTCGAGAGACTCATAAAGATCATGGGCTCTGTTCAGCCCTGGTATCATCTCTTCCAGAGTCTTCAGCCCCTCATTCTTCCAGAGGTCATCCTTTATGAGTATTGTCCCCAGTCCCTGGAGTATCTCTTCCATTTCCAATTTGTCTTTTTTATATTTATCCGAATCAAAACTGGGATACATGTTCAAATCCCAGGCAGGTAAATCAGAGCGGCTCATTCCAGTTCTCCTCTTATGCTTTGCGACCGGATAATGGTCCGGTCTCAGTGCAGAGTTTCCCATAAATAGGATGGATTTGCAAACTAACCCTCTCTTGTTTTAGACTGTTTAAGAAGAGAAAAATGTTTTTTTTATTTTATCCTTTGACCTTTTGCTGAGTTTTTATTATTTTCACTATATATAAAATTGAATATAAAAGGAGGCCTTCAATGGCTCAACATCTGACAAAACAGGATTTCCTGGATAAGGTATTTGACTTCGAAAATGAAAAAGAATGGAAGTTCAAGGGTGAACGTCCCTGTATCATAGACTTTTATGCCGACTGGTGCGGTCCCTGCAAAATGGTTTCCCCCATTCTGGAAGAATTATCCACAGAGTTTGAGGGAAAGATGGACGTTTATAAGATTGATACAGAAGCGGAACAGGAACTGGCTGGAGCCTTTGGTGTTCAAAGCATTCCCTCTATCCTGTTTATTCCCAAGGAAGGGAAACCGCAGATGGCTCAGGGAGCACTACCCAAGGATTCTTTACTGGATGCAATGAAAGATATTCTCAGCGTCGAGTAGTTGAGGTCGCTCCTCATATGGGGATATAATATTTTTTATCGCCCGGGAGGAGTCCTTCTGAATGAAAAAGATTTTTATTATCCCCTTATTGTTTTTAAATTTCTTGCTTCCTGATCTTCTTTCTGCCGATCAGTCTTCTGTTTTTTCGGTAGGAGAAGATATTCCGATTGATACCAGGGATGAGATGGGGCGCACAGCCCTTATGAGGGCAGTCTGGATGGATAATTCAGAGGCCGTCTCCCGTCTTCTTTCATCCGGTGCCGATCCCAATCTTAAGGATAAAAACGGCCAGACCCCACTATATTTTGCCCTTCAGTTCAGTGAGAACGAATCTCTTTTAAGCCTTCTGCTTAACTCCGGGGCTGAGGTGGACACGGTGGATAACAGGGGACGGAGCCCCTATGAGATCCTGATAAACCGGGGTATTTACCCTCATTTTATGTCTCAGCTCCTTCAATATGGAGATCTACCAAAAGAGAGCTCTCAGGGAGAGAGTCTGTTTTTTGCTGCTCTTGA
>NZ_JAQIBL010000087.1 GCF_027859075.1 Oceanispirochaeta sp.
TTCTGTATTCACATAGTGGTTATAGTCAAAAGGAAAAAAAACAACAGGCCTCCCTAAGACCATGAAATCTACAAAAATGGAAGAATAATCTGTAATCATCAGATCAATGTAGGCGAAAAGAGGATAAACGTCTTTATATTTATTATACTCAATCATATTGTCCGCAGATGAAATATCATACTGATGCTCTTTCCGAGTTTTCTGATGATATTTGAAAATAAAAACTATTTTATGCTGTTCTGCAAATCTATTCAGTTCTGCAATATCCATAGCTCCTTTAACCACATCATACTCTTTGGAAGGGTGTCTGTGGGTGGGAGAATAGATAACCAGTTTGTATCCTTGTTTTTTATAATCTACAGCTTTATGGAAAGTCTCGACATCGGCACCGGCAAGGTAGGGTTCACTGTCTTCCACAAAAAGAACATCATTCCGGGGCTGCCCGTTAATAAGGATTTTTTTATAATTGAAGGCATGGGCCCGTGTCTCAACCTGTACCTGGGAATTCATGCTCAGAATATCGTAACAGGGATGCAGTCCGACAATATCAGAGATTTTCTTGATTAAGGGACTCTGTTTCTGCAGTCTCGGTTTGAGTTTACCAACTGTTTTCATCCCGCTACCGTGCCATAACTGAAATTTTGCAGTTCTGATAAGAAGTTGATGCCTGAGCTTTCCAGCCCACTCATTTCCGTCAACTACCACAGCCTGAGACCGTAGTAAGATCAGAAATGTTGAAAGGCGATAATAATAAAGAACTGGAAGACCGGCAGTTTGCAGTTCCTCTCTAATTTTTTTGCTTTCAGTCAGAAAATAGAACTTGGTATCCCCAAGATCATTTCGGCTATTCAAATAAAGAAAAAGATATTTCAAATTTCCCTCAAAAGTATTACCGAAACGGGTAATGAATACAACGATCTTTTTTTTGGGCGTCAGACATGATAAGGGCTGAATGATACAGTTTCCCAGAATCAATTTTATAGATGTTGATAGTATTTTTTTGGTAAGATCAAGCAGTCTTATCATGTTTCCCCTCAGAAATTGGTATGGATGACTTTGTTTCTGATTAAATCCTGCAGGGCTGTCAGTTCATAATGGATATCAATTTCAACCCATTCTTTTTTCTCTACCTCAACAGAATGCACTGTAACATCACGGTCAATCAGATCATTTAAAAAACTGTGCCAGGTTTTATTATACTTCAGGAAATCCTTAGTGCGGGCAACCTCTTCCAGAATTTGACGGAAGAGCTTTGATACAGAGGCACCCTTTACGAGGGTAATCCCGGCAGAGACATGATCAGCACCTTCAATCTGTTTGCCGGCTTTTTTTATGCTGCCATTATCATTCACCAGAACTTTAACATCATCGTCGCCCTTATCTTCATGCCGGGAACAGAGCAGGAAAATCCCCTCCCGGTCTCCATCAATAATAGTCTGAATGGTGTCATACACTTGAGAACCAAAAATTGTATCACCATTCATAAACATAAAATCACTGTCAGATACTTTATTTAAAACAACCCAAAGTGTTACCAGAGGGCCGGAAATTCCGTAAAAAGGATTATAAACAACAGACATTCTTTCCTGATAGGGAGACTCTTCTCTGAATTCATCAATTCTGCCGGCGCAATGCCCGCCTCCAATAACGATATCACCCAGATTCTTCCGTTCAAGTAGACTCTTACACTGCCGTGAAAGCAGAGTTGTTCCATCTCCCAGTTCAACAAGTATTTTCGGTCTTTCTTTGGTTAAAGGAAGCAGACGCTCACCCTTGCCAGCAGAAAGTATTATCGTTTTCATGTATTTTCCTTTGGGGTTTTAAAGAGCCTTGTATAAACTTTAAAATCACTTGATCCGGACAGTAAGGAACTCCCGGATTAGCAGAAATTAGAATAACAAATTTAAAAGATAAAGCTGTTCCACAGATATCTTCTCTTCATCCATACTGCATCCTCTAATGAAAACCCATTATTGAAAACTCATTATAGATAAAGCTAAATCAAAACTCAAGGGAGCATATTTTTCTTTTCATTCCGATTTTTAAGATTATTTCAGCCAAAACATTTCCTCATGTATGACTTAGAACATCTTCTATGGTAATATAAAAATCGGAATTCAAGCTCTTCATCGGTTTAATTTTTTGTTGTTTGATAAAATCATTATACACCGGAGTATTGGGCTTTTTATGAATTATCATCTATGCGGATACAGGTTTATATGAATATCAAATTTATGAAAGAGATATGGCAGGAAGCCAAACAAATTGACAGACAAGTTTCATTTCTGCATAAGCTGATATCAGTTTATTTAAACAAAACTCAGAAACCCCTTGAAGGGAAAATCTTGAAAAAAACTCTGAAGCTCACAGACAGAGTCGTTGATTTCCTGGATAAATACGGAGTTGATTACTGGCTTGAAAGCGGCACTTTGCTGGGAGTGGTCAGGGAAGGACGTCTATTACCCTGGGATCATGATGTGGATATCACAATCCGAATAGAAGATCTGCCCAGAATAATCAATAAACTAAAATCATTTCATTTCAAGTACGGTTACAGGGTGGAAATTGTTGTCAACAGAGCTGATGCAACTCCTTTGAAAAAAGGTGATGTAAGGTTGATAAAAATTCAGAGCCGGCGTCTGTTTGTCTTACCGGGTTGGGCCCAGCTTGATATGTTTGTAAAAATCAAACATGACGATAAGATGTACTGGTCTATAAGAAACAGAGCCCTTAAATCAGCTCCTGCACATTTCACCGATAATCTGGCCGTTATTGAATTCAACAGCAGAACCTACAAAGTCCCCAAAGACTCCAGGGGATACCTTGCCTACCGTTTCGGAGTTGATTGGGAAACCCCTAAGAAAGATTATGATAATATCCGGGACGATAAATCCGTAGAACAACTGCTTGATCCCCTATATTAAACATAAGATCCATATTTCTGCAGTCCAATATAGAGTGAGAGACCGGGCGTAGTCGAAGGATCTCATGATATGGCATAAAGAATGATAAAGCATCAGACACTCAGGATCTATACAAACAAAAACATTGTATATTCTGACGATTACAATACATACTCATATGTCTAGAACTTTTTGGAGGAATATGTGGTAATTATTATCTTGGAGACAATATAATAATTGGAGTGGAAAATACAATAACCTTCAATCTCAGCAGGAATTATGTATATTAAGAAGATGAAAATAAAAGTTTAACTGGCAACGAATGTTACCTACAGGAGTATTGTTCATGAAAAAAAGGATATTACAGATATTTTTATTAACTATAGTTCTTTCAGGCCTCGCAGCAACTCCCAATCAACTCTCCATCCCCTTGGACAGTCCGGTTTACCAGCTGCTGGAAACCGGTAAATTACAGGGGATGTTTCCCTCCTTAAGTTATGCTAAACCATACTCAAATGAACAAGTTATTAAAATGCTCCATATTATGCTCGGAAAAACAGATTCAGCCGAAGAGCGAACTCTGATAAAAGAGTACCTGGCAGAGCTTCAGCCAGAAAAAGGTCAGAGTATCTGGAAAACGGGCCGTCTGCCCCTGAGTGGTTCTGAAATCGCTGATTTTGAAATGGGCGCTTCCTTTGCTACATCATTTAATATGTCTACTGATGATGCTGATAATTATGATCAGCGCAATGTTCTCAATATGCTGTTTCAAGGAAACCTGACTGACCAATTCTCCTATAGAATGGATGTGGGGCTGAGATATGACAAACTCAGTTCAACCGCCTGGGCCCCCTACACTTTCAGCACACCGGGAGAAGGTTTTTATATCAGCCATAGCGATGATTCTCCCATCGGATACTCAGACGGAGAAAACTCCGATCATTCATCCAGTTATAATACCTCTCCGGAGATGGCTCTTTCTCTTTTGGACAATCATATTTTTCTGAGATGGGGAATGATCGACAGAGACTGGGGACCCGGTGAGGGAAACATCCTCATTTCAGAGAATGCCCGGTCTTTTGATGCCATTGAAGGGATCTTCAAATTCACAGATAGTTTTGATCTTGTATTTCTGACAGGGACCCTTACTGACTGGGAGAATGATGATGAATTTCAGAATATGCTGACCAGCAGCAGAATGGAATTCCACTTCCCCTATGGCCTTGATTTTTCAATTAACCAGAGCGTTGTGTGGGTCAAACGATTTGAACTGGGTTATATGAACCCTTTTATGAACGACATTGTCTATCAGAACACCCTTGGCAATTACGACAATATGTATCTTGGTCTTGAAATGGCCTGGAACTTCCATGAAGGGTATCAGGTCTACGGTAGTTACACTTCCGATGAAATGAGATCCTGGAATCCTTCCAACTGGTTTACGGAGGTCAGGAATATCTTTGCCCTTCAGGGGGGCCTGAAAAGCGTTGTATCCTTCCTGCCTTTTACGACGGTCACTGTTCAGTATACCAGGCTTGAACCATACTTCTATACTCACTATGCCCAGAAATACCCGTCCTACACCGATTACTATGATGCGGATGAGAAAACCCGGATGTATACCTATTATGCCAACAAGGGTGAAAATCTGGGATATCCCCTGCCTCCGGACAGTGATGAACTGTTGATTAAGCTTAGCACAGCAGCTTTCAGCAACTTTCTATTTGATCTTTCCTATCGTTTTATGACTCATAGTGATCAGTACGGCAGCTCAATACAGGATGCCATAGACTATGACCTGTATGAAGAGGGCGGCTATGATCAGAAAAACCATAATGGAAACCTTATTGAGATGATCAATGCTCTCTCTCTGGACTGCCGCTGGGATGTCCCTGAACTTCCTGTAACCCTGAAAGCCGGTTATGGCCTTGTAATCGGAGAAATTAGAGATTCTTCAGATCTTAAATGGAATGGTTACCAGAATAATATTCTAAGCATAGGAGCGGAATTCTACTATTAATTATGAAAAAATCACTTCCATTATTATTATTCTTATTAAGCCTTATCAGCCCTCTTACAGCCGCGTCATCAGCAGGAGGGATTTTCACACCCCTCTTTACCTATAACAGCAGCTATGACAATGATCAGGAATTACCGACTCTAAATCAGCTGTATGAGTGGTATGACAGTCCTTCCCTGGTGAGACTTTATCTTGATCTGAACCAGGAGAATCTTCGTGTCTATACCCAGATGGATCTCCATACAGACCTGATGGTGGATCTGCATCATAATACCTTTTCCAATCTTCCTTATATAGACAGTGATGGTAATTTATATATGGACCCCAATATTCCTGACATAGGATATATAGAATGGCAGAAGAATGGTCTGCGGCTTTCAGGGGGCAGAAGAAAAATTCAGATTGGACCGGGAAGTTACGCCCTGGGACTGGCCTCCTCGGCTCCCTACTTTGATCACTTAGCTCTGGAAAAAGAGTTTTTTATGAAAAAGGGATCATGGACTTATTTTTTTACAGCCATTACTTCTGACAGAAAAGCCATGGAGAAAATGGCGGATACCGAATATAAAACCCTTTTTGCCCACAGTTTTTTCTGGAAATCAGGCAGACTGCAAATTGGTGTGACAGAATACAACTTGATCTATGGACAGATTCCCATGATACAGGACATGGGGTTCAATACTTTCTACCACGGTTACTATCAGGACTATCAAAATGTAATGGATGAACTGTTTTTTGTTTTTGAACCCGTCACAGATTTTATGGTATATGGATCCTTTATCTCGGATGATTATAATATGGCCATAGAGTCATCCGATAGTAACCCCAACGGCATGGGTCTGACGGGAGGACTCTCCAGAAGTTGGGGTAAAGCAGGGAGAGGGTCATCAGAAAAAGAGAGTAGTGCCTACGATCATATGATAAGTATCGGGGCTGAAAAAAAAGCTCCTGCCAGGTTGAGGATTTCATTCGACTGGATATGGGCCAGTAAATATCTGTACAACAGAGAGGATGAGTCAGGCAAAATTACCAATCCCATGTATTACTCCTGGGAGTACAAACGGGAAACCATGAATACTTTTTTCGGTGCTTTATACGGCCCTGATACAATAACATCAAAGCTGTCCGCTGAATGGAATAAAGCTCCCCTCAAGTTGAATGCAAGCCTGGAATGGCTGGCTGCAGGAGCGGAAGGGATTGATATTGCCTATGAGGCCCCCTATAGAAACTGGTATGCCCTGGAAGATCCTGAGCATACACTGATGGTTGATACAGCGGCAGAGTGGAGCCTCAGCAGCAAAGAATCACTCCTCGGAAATGTCGGGTTTGATATACAGAAAGATGACTTCGATTTCAATATCGGCTTTGGATACAGACGGGTTCTTTTTTAAAATCAATCGTCCTTTTTCCCGCCTTTCTTCCCTGTAATCATTTTAAAAATCATGGGTAGGAAGAGGTTCTCCCTGAATAACAGGAGAAAAAGGAAATAGCTTACAGCCCCTATCAATGAACTAGCCAGAATCTGACTCATCGGGGCAAAACCGGCTGTTAAGTATCTTTTTGAAAAAAAGACACAAGCTGTCATAAAAAAGGTCGCAACAATATAAATGAAATTACGGGGAACATTCAGCTCCAGGTCCTTAAAGTATTTGTATCCGACCAAAATTTCCAGTGTGATAATAATGACTTCCGAAACCAGTGTAGCCACAGCCGCCCCATTCTGTGAATACCGGGAAATTAGGAAAGAATTTAGAATGATGTTCAGAACTGTCGCCATGGTAACTGACATGAGGACAATCTTATGCTGACCAAAGGTAATCAGTATCTGTTTTCCAACAAAACTCTTTAAAGGCAGTAAAAACAGAATGGGAAGCAGTATTTTCATCGTCAATACTGCGGGAAGATATTTGGGACCACCAAACATCAGAACGACCTCATCTGCCAAAAGATACAATCCCGCCATGGCTGGTATGGGAAGAAAGAAAATGATAGAAAAAGCCTTCTGGGCAAGAGGCTTAAATTTATGAGACTGTCCCTGGGCGATCAGATAGGAGAACCTGGGTATAAGGACGGATGAAGCAGCTATGAACATCGCCTTGATTATATTAATCAACTTATTAGCAGTGACATAATAACTGACAGAAGCATTTGTACTGATAAAACCAAGCATGACCTTATCAATATCCGCATAGATTTTAGCTGAAATAAATACCAGGAAAAACGACACATAACCGGATATATGCTCCTTAATATCCAGTTCATCCCTTGATACCTTTCCTACCATTTTTTTAAGGTTGATAAAATTCAGAAACTTTGAGAAAAAATCCGTGATAATGGAGATCAAACCATACAACATATAATCTTCAGGCCCTTTTATAAGCCAGAAAATCAGAAAAACCCCTATGATTTTGGAAATCATATTTCTCGTAGCCATGAAACGGTACTCTTCCATGCCTTTGAAAAACCATTCAAAACCAAAAATTTTCAATCCGATTCTCATACCCAGAATCAAATAGAGAGCGATCTCTTTGTTAAATTTGTCAACTGCAAAAATAGAGATGAAAAAAGCGATATAAACAAGAACAGTTAGAACACTTTCAATTACCAGTATCGAGAAAAAGATCCTGCTTCTTGCATTAATATCATTTTTTACAGCAGCTATTTTCCGTACACCATAAAGAGGTATTCCCAAACTTGCAAAATAGGCAAACATAGCCACAATCGATGTCGCAAATTGGACTTTTCCAAGATTATCAGGGAGCAGAACCCGTGTAATATAAGGAAAAGTAATCAAAGGCACCGCTAAATCGAGAAATTCTTTAAAAGTATTAAAAAAAGCGTTTACTTTAACTGATCTGTTTTTCATTCTTGAATCAAGCTATTTCAGCTGTGATTTATTGTCAATACTTGTATTCTGAGATATCCTGTTCAGAATGAAAAGGGTTTTAACATACGGCACATATGATTTACTGCATTGGGGACACGTTCATCTCTTAAAGAGAGCCAGAGAGCTGGGAGATTATCTGATCGTAGGCCTTTCTGATGATCACTTTAATAAAGTAAAACATAAAGAATCCTACAATCCCTATGAAGCAAGAAAACTGGTACTGGAATCAATCAGATTTGTAGATCTTGTCATTCCGGAAACCTGCTGGGAACAGAAAAAAGATGACGTCATCAAGTATAATGTTGATGTCTTTGTTATCGGGGATGACTGGCAAGGGGAATTTGATTTTCTAAAAGATTACTGTGAAGTTATATATTTGCAGAGGACCGACGGCATTTCAACCTCGCAGATAAAAAATGACCTTAAAATATAAGAGAATCGTCTGCATATTGCTGGTTCTTACCTTGTCAGCTTGTATGTCTTCTAATAATCAAGGACACCGTCTCGGCGCTGATTTGTTTGAAAAGAAATATACAGAAAACACTCTGGAAAGTATCAAGGCGCCCCTCTCGGAGGACTTCGGCAAATTCTGGAACTTCAAGTATTATGAGCTGGATATCAGAGAAACAGCCGATGCAGAACTGATACTCTATCATGACAGGTATTTTTCAAAACGCCTGTTAGCCGATACGGATGCGAACAAGAGGATTCTGGCAATATCATATCGTAGGCTGTGATTTGAAGGATTCACCATTCGGGAGATTGTTTATTGAGTCAATGAGTAAGACCTGTTATATTGAAAACTGGTCCTATCTATCAAGTTATTTGATTTTTCAGTAGGGATTCACAGGAGAAAAAATGATTGCCCAAACAAAGATTTTGGCCCTGATTCCTGCCAGAAGCGGGTCAAAGAGCATAAAGGATAAAAATATCATGAGCATCGGTGGAAAACCGATGTTGGCCCACTCGATTGATCATGCCCTGGCATCCCAATTGATTAACAGGGTTATTTTAAGTACAGACAGCGAATACTATGCAGAAATAGCCAAAGAGTACGGTGCTGAGATTCCATTTCTTCGTCCGTTGGAACTTGCCGCAGATGATTCAACAGATCTTGATGTTTTTCTGCATGCCCTGAATTTTCTACAGAATTCAGAAGGGTATCTTCCGGAGATCTGCGTCCATCTGAGACCAACCTGCCCGATACGGAATCCGGAAGTTATTGATGAAATGATTGGCATTTTATTAAAAAACCCTGAAATTGATTGTGTCCGCACTGTCAGTGAAGCCCCGGAAACCCCCTACAAAATGTGGTCTGTTGGAACAAATGGCAAAATGAAACCTATCATTGAATGCGATATTCCTGATGCCTACAACATGCCTCGTCAGAAATTGCCCAAAGTGTATATCCAGAATGCGTCCATTGATGTTATCAGGACAAAGACTATTCTGGAAAAAAAATCTATGACGGGAGACTCCATCCACGGCTATATAATGGACTCCTTCTTCGATATTGATACCTATGAGCAATTTGAACAGTCAGTTAAAGCTATTCAATCCCATAATACAAAAATGACAGGGAAGTCCTTCTGTTTTGATATTGACGGAGTCATCGCCACTCTCTCTCCGGGGAATGATTATTCAAAGGCAAAACCGATAGAGGATACTATTGCCTTGGTCAATTATCTCTATGAACAGGGGAGCACTATTTATCTCCATACGGCCCGGGGGTCTCTTACCGGAATTGATTGGCGGAGTGTGACCGAAGAACAAATGAGAGACTGGAGTGTGTCTTATCACAAGCTGGTTATGGGAAAACCTGGTGCAGATTACTATATTGATGACCGTTTGATATCTCTTTCAGAATTAAAAGAACTCACAAAAGGAGAAATATAATGAAGACTAGTATTTTTGATGATCTATTCATTTTCGAAATGGCAAATAACCACCAGGGGGATATGACCCATGGCTTTAAAATTATTGATGAAATGGCCAAAATCAGAGATAAATTCAACCTGAATGCAGCTGTAAAATTTCAATACAGAGATTTGTCTTCCTTTATTCATAAGGATTTTATAAACAGGACAGATGTAAATCATGTTCCCCGGTTGATGAGTACCCGACTTTCGGACGAGCAATTTGAGCAGCTTCTCAAAAGAGTAAAAGAACGCGGATTAAAATCAATGTCTACACCTTTTGATGAAATATCCGTTGACCGTTGTGTCACCCAGGGAATGGATTATGTAAAGGTTGCCAGCTGCAGTGCTGATGACTGGCCTTTACTGGAAAAGGTTTCCCAGTCGGGAAAACCTGTTATTATCTCAACCGGAGGTCTTCAGATTACTGATATTGACTCTCTGGTAAGCTTTTTCCGGCATAAGCACACAGATTTTGCATTGATGCATTGTGTCGCTCTTTATCCCTCCCCGAATGAGTCTCTGAACATGGATTTTCTTGACCGTCTTATCCACCGCTATCCTGAAGTTCCTGTCGGGTTCTCAGGACATGAAGATCCGGAAAATACTGATCCGGTAAAAATAGCTGTCAGTAAAAAGGCGGTCATTTTGGAAAGACATGTTGGAGTGCCCACTGATTCCATTAAGCTTAACGGTTATTCCATGAATCCCCAGCAGGTGGAAAAATGGATTAGCGCTGCATTAGATGCCAAAGCTATTTGCGGAGACAGTGAGAAACACATATCAGAGGATGAAAAGAACTCCCTCTTATCACTGAAAAGAGGCGTCTATGCCTCCAAAAACATAAAGAAAGGCGAACCTTTATCATTGGGTGATGTCTATTTTGCCATGCCCTGCCAGAAAGGCCAAACAACAAGCGGAGAACTGGGACAGTACAGAGCCAATCTGACTGCATCAAAAAATTACGAGAAAGATGAGCCTGTTTATGAACATCAGATTCAGAATGATACAGTAGGATTCATAAGATCAATTGTACATGAAGCACAGGGAATGCTTTATGAAGCCGGAATCAGGATTCCCGAGAACTGCACAGTTGAAATTTCCCATCATAAGGGATTGCAAATGTTCCGTGAAACCGGAGCCATCCTGATTAACATCGTCAACCGTGAATACTGCAAAAAACTCATGATCCTCTTCCCCGGTCAGAAACACCCTGTGCATCTTCATAAGAAAAAAGAAGAGACTTTTCACCTTCTGTGGGGAGATCTTCAGGTTGTTATCGAGGGAACAGCCCATGACATGACAGCCGGGGAAATTCTCCTTGTCGAACGTAATGCAGATCACAGTTTTTCAAGCAGAAATGGAGCCATCTTTGAAGAGATTTCAACATCTCACTTAAAGAATGACTCCTACTATACAAACGAATCCATCACTCGAATGGATTTAATGGAAAGAAAAACCATACTTGAAAACTGGTAATCTGATTCAAGTTATTCAAGATCAAAGGAATATATAATGGATGCTGCAGATATTCAGAAGCGGAAAGACCGCACGATTACATTAAGTATTGAGACAAAAGTCAGGGAATTCCCTGGGAAAGTTCTTCTGTCCTGCTTTCTTGCGGAAAAAGGATTCCGGGTAATTTTAACGAATGATCGTAAATATGATAAAGTCATTGATGAAAATTCCTGGCTCTTTATCGATAGAAATACCTTTGCCAGCAGGAAGTCATTTTTTAAAAACCTGAGAAGGAGCAATATAGATATAGCCTGTCTTGATGAAGAAGGGATTGTATGGGCAAATCCTCTCATTTATCTGAGAAGACTCAGCAAGGAGTCGTTAAACCATACAAGTCTGTTCTTTACCTGGGGGAAAAAACAGTCTGACCTTGTCAACCAGCTCAAGGAGACGACCAGAGTTGTTGAATCGGGAAATCCGAGAATGGATTTGCTGAGACCCGAATTGAGGGGCATATATCAAGACCAGGTAGATGATCTCAAAGAAAAATACGGTGACTTTGTACTCATTGTATCAAACTTCGCCTGGAACAATCACTATTATGTTAATGGGGAGAAAGAGAATCCCAGTGAAACCTATTTAAAACTTCTAAGACATCAGGGACATATTCAGAATAAAGAAGATGAACAATATCATCTGGAAAACCTGGAATATAAAACCCGGGTTTTTGATAAGCTTAAGAAGCTGGTTCTTTTTCTGGGAAAAGAATTACCCGATGTTCCTATTATCGTCAGGCCTCATCCCAGTGAAAATCATAAAGCCTGGAGAGACGCCATGAAAGAATTTAGTAATATACAGGTTGTTTTTGAGGGAGAACTTGAACCCTGGATCATGGCAGCCCAGTCTGTCATACATAATTCCTGTACCTCAGGCGTTCAGGCAGCTTTAGTGAATAGAAAATCAATTGCCTATATGCCCTTTCATAATAATAAATTTGAGCACGAATTCCCCAATGATGTCAGTGCAAAGGCCTATACACATGAAGAGGTTCTTGATCTTGTAAAAGAAGGTCCTTTAACACAGGAAATTCCAAAAGAAATAAACGAATATATTTCGTCTTTAACAGGCCCTTTTGCTTCTGAACGAATTGCTGATACAATCCTGGAAGCTTATATAGCCGGGATCAAGAATAGGCAAAAAAACTATTTTAAAAAAATAGTTTTTAACCAATCTGTTCTTTTATATAAACGACTGAAAAGAAAGCTTATCAAGCCCAAAAAGTTTACAGAAAATCGAGAGGATTATAAAAAGCAGAAACTGGACAGTCTTACTTCTGATGAAGTGGACAATTGCGTTGTGATCTACAATAAGCTGCTCAAGCGATTCGGCAATATCGCGTCTCGAAATATTGAGAATACTGTTGAAATTACTATGAAACAATAGAGTTCTACGTTATCCGGGCTGATATTGAATAGGTCCGGATATTTCCATATGGAACTCTAAAGTTTTATTTTCAGACCCATGAACAAGTAAAAAGAGTTTAATATATCACTACTCTGTTTATCATCATCATTATAAAGTGGATTATGTACCATATTCAAAGCCATTCCTCCTGAGAGGATTATTCCCTCTTCCAATATCCAGGCGGACTCAGCTCCAACAGTAAACTGGGCTTTCAGTCTGTACCTGTCTTTTTCACTGCTTTGAACACCAATTCCCGATCCTGAGTTCAGAAAGTAAATATAATCATTGTTACCATTCAGCCGTTCTAGAAAAGCAGAAACGTATCCTCTGGGGTGAATAAATGTCGCCTTGATATTCTGATAGGTTCCACCGCTTCCGTAAGAAGCTCCCATGATCTGCCCTTCGTTTGTATAACCCTGAGTTACAATATGGTGTGCATAAAAAGTCTGCGGCCAGTATACAGCCGTATCCCTTGAGGATTCAGTGGAAGACATTTCTCCCTGAATCATCAGTGAATAATCCGGGTTTCTCAGGCTCCAGACTTTCTCAGTACCAAGATTAAAGGCGAAGGTGTGAAAGGGAT
Organism: Oceanispirochaeta sp.; assembly: GCF_027859075.1. Lineage (NCBI taxonomy): Bacteria > Pseudomonadati > Spirochaetota > Spirochaetia > Spirochaetales > Spirochaetaceae > Oceanispirochaeta > Oceanispirochaeta sp. The sequence goes on from NZ_JAQIBL010000087.1 coordinate 13,232, forward strand.
AACGGATGAAAGAGTCCCAGCTGCGGTAAAAGTCATTGTAGGCGACCTCCGACCATACTCTGAAGCCAACTTCTGTATAAAGCATTTCACCTGTCAGGGAAAATCTCTGATCACTTCTATCAACCCCAGTCGACTCCAAATCAGGCACAATGATCTCACTGTAAGTGGACCATGTGCTGTCATTCCATTTGGAAAGCATGGTACGGTTCAGTCCAAGGGTCAATTCAGGGAAAAAAGAGGGAGACCAGGATGCGGAAGCTCCGGAAATGAGACTATTATCATTCTCAGAGTTGTCATCAAACCAATCGCTTTCGCTTAGTTTTCCCCAAAAAACACGGAATTCAAATTCTCCCCAATTCCGGAAAGCGGCTTTGTGGGTCCCTATATCAATTTTGGGAAAAGGAGCTGCATTGTTGGATAATATAAGGCTGTTGTTTACTCCGGGACCAAGCCAGACAGACTGTGTTCCAAAACCAACAGTGAAAGCCCTCCAGGAGTAGCGGATCTCGCTGTCTCCCCAGGACCAGTCGCTAATAAAGGAATCGCCCGGTCGTTGATAATCATCCAGGCCAACTCCCCAGAAATAACCATACCCTTCAGAGTCAGGATAAACACTGTCCATGATGTCAAAATCCCTATTCTGGGAAAATAC
>NZ_JAQIBL010000088.1 GCF_027859075.1 Oceanispirochaeta sp.
GCGCTTAGGATCTATAATTATGAGTGCAATACAACTGAAACAGTTGGCAGAATTAATAATGGAGAAGGATCAGGCGACCGCCTATCTCCTTCAATACCATGGACTCCATAATCCACAAAGCTTAGAGGGTAAAGAATCTATACTGCCCTACATCAAAAAGGTGGGTTGTATCCAGTTTGATCCATTGAATGTCTGCGGGATGAATCCCGACCTTGTCCTGCAATCCAGAATCTCCGATTACAAACAATCCTGGCTGCAGGAACTGCTCTACCAGGACAGGGTTCTGTGCGATGGCTGGGATAAGATGATGTCCATTTTTCCCAGCGATGACTGGCCATTCTTTACCCGCCTGAGACTTGAGATGACTTCATCCTATCTGACCCGCTATGATGAAGTGAAGAATCACCTGCCCCGCTTCCTCCGGGAAGTTCGTGACAATGGTCCTCTCTCCTCCCTGGAGTTCGCTGACAAAGGGAAAGTCAACTGGGCCTGGGGATCATCCCGGCTGGCAAAGGCGGCTTTGGAAGGGCTTTTCTTTTCAGGAGTGTTGAGTATTCATCACAGAAAGAATTCCAACAGAGTCTATGATCTCACTGAGCGTCTCCTGCCTTCAGAATTGATCAGTAGAGGCGATCCTTACAAAGATCTGGAAAGCTATAGAAAAAACCATATCCTGAGACGGATCAAATCGGCTGGTATCGCCGGATTCAGTAACCGGGATTTCTGGTTCGGTATAGCCGAAACAAATATGAAAGAGATTCGTTCCACCATGACAGCCCTGATGGACGAAGGGATCATTACAAAAATCATCCTGGAGGGGTCAAAACGTGACTGGTATGCACCGACTGAAGATCTGCAGAATTTCCTCACAAATCCAGAACCGATCAAGACAGAATCTCCAGCGGTCCTTCTGGCCGCTCTTGATAACATCATGTGGAATCGGGAGCTGCTGGAAGAATTGTTCTTCTTTAATTACAGATGGGAAGTCTATACGCCGGCGGTCAAAAGGCAGTACGGATATTATGTGCTGCCCATCCTCTACCAGGGAAAGATAATCGGGCGCTGTGAACCGGCGATAGACAGGAAGTCCAAAACCCTAGTTCTGAAGGGAATATGGTTTGAAAAAGACACGATTGTAAATGAAGAAATGATTGAAGCCCTGAGAAAAATGCTCTCCCGGTTCTGTCAGTTTATGGGTGTTCCCAAGATGGTGACAGCTCCGGGGATGAGCAGAGACTACCGGAGCCGATTCACAGGGATCACTGCCTCAGAATAATAATGTCAGCGGCGAAGGCAGGTTGATCCGCAAGAGTCCCTTTCGTGATTCCTGATGCATAGACGAGCCAGGAGGCACCCTTCCACTGGATGATGGTTTCTTTCTCCGCCGGAACGGTCCAGATTGTCTCTCCCGACTTCAGAACGAGAGAATCGACAGCTGTACCCGGTTCAATGGATAAACCTTCGGGACCCATGCCGTTGCGGATTCCATCGCCTATCCAGGCAAGCAGATCTGGGTCATTGAGGGCCAAAGTCGCCACAGGGCCGTCGGGCCGTTTGTGGTTTGAATAGTTAAAGGATTCAGTATTTTTCAGAATTGAAAGACTTTTTTCAGATTCCAGTTTAAAGGCAATATCAATATTTTTTCCTGTCAGAATCAGCTTCTTATTTTTTACCTCAATCGATTCAACAGTGCCGGACATGATCCCGGGATTAATGGAGATCGTCCGTTCCTGTGGTTGCAATTCATTCTGCCCTGTGCTTTGGCAAGAAACTAACGGAAGAAAACAAAGGAAAATTAAAACTGCATTTTTCAAATTACTTGCTCCTCTGGAAGGGAATCATGTTGCGGGGAGCATCATATTCTCTGATGATTTCACGGTTGGGATCTTCCAAGGTTCTGGAAACGCCAGCATGGTGATCATTGTAATATACATATAGATTTCCCCAGTCGTTGTGATCATTGAATTTATCGTCATCAATGATATCAACAACTGCTGAACCAGAATCATAATTTACATAGGATGGATTAATGTTTACCTGAACAGTTTCTGTATCCGATCCAGTTCCATTCCAATTCACACTGGTAGATCCACTCTGTTTTAAACCATCCGATTCAACCAGGCTGGCTTCATCCAGCTGCCCGCCTTCTCCATGGGAATAATCCATTTTGTAAGTACTTGAATAGGCACTGTCTTTTAAATCAACTTCATACAGACTACCGCCGTAATAGGCTATTTGTGCCGCAGAATATTGAGTATCTAATAGGCTTTTCCACGGATCAGCCCCTTCACTCTCATAGTATCGTTCATAATAATACCGATCACCCTCTGATGCTCCGATCCTGGGGAGCCCCGACATCTGGTATAAATAATTCATTATACTGTAATAGTTTGGCTTATAATTAAGATTTTCATTTCCTCCATGTTTCAAACCCAGATTGTGGCCGAACTCATGCATGATGGTAGAAGCCTGTTTATTGACAACATAATTCTCAAAATTATCATAGGTCAAACTCAAAACAGTACTGGATCCAAAACCAAATCCCCAGTTTGCAAGAGTAATAAGAAAATCACGCCCTCCAAGATAAGCGATACCGGAAGAACCGCTTCCACCATCAGCCTCCTGTGACGACCCGAAAACCATAAAATAAAAGATCTGATAACGATCAGAGGGAAGATACTGGGGCTTAAGGGTATTAACAAAAGTAAAGGAAGAATCTGTACCGGAATAATTATACAGAGCTATTGATTTATTGTAAGAAACACTGTGATCCTTACCGCTTAGATTATATGTGCTGGTCCCGCGGTCTGTTATTTCATTGTAACCTTCGTATAGTCTGCTTTTACCGACATCAAAATGGAGGGCTATGCCCTGAGCAGCAAATGCAGCGACAACTCTATCCAGGGCTTTCTTCTGCAGGAGCATCCCTCCATCAGGATAGGTCGGGTAATCAGGATCAGCTCCCGCCACCATGGGGGCTACATGCACAAACAAATCTGGTATTCCCGGTCTGGCGCCCCAGTCATAGAGAGGCATATCGTAAAAACTGGTACCATCCGCTTCTGCAACATCCGGTATTCCATCTGAATCGGCATCAGTATAATTAGTACCGTCCCAAGTATAGTTATCGTAACTTGATGTTTCTTTACAGGAAAAAAATGCAAACAGTAAAATTGCAGTGGCTATGAAAACAAAATATTTCTTCATCAAAACAATCCTTACTCAATAATAGATTCTATTATACACCCCTCCCCTTAGCCTTTCCTCTTCAAAGTAAAGTTTTTGTGAGAATACTAATGTTTTTGGTATCTAAGATTAGGAGTGGTTCGGAATTTGTTGAATAGGGAAGATCAGTTATGCTGTACCAGTCCGGAAGCTTCTGCGAATTCAAAAGCATCGGGATAGTTTTCGATTTCGGCCATGGTCAGGCTATAGAGCCTGAAATGATCCAGAGGATGATCTTCTTTCAGATATAAAGCCTCTTCCCGGGCTATATCTTTATCGGTATAAACACCGGCGATCTCTTCGTTTTCTTCTATAAAGAAAAATCTTTGAACCATACTCTCCTTCCATGCTCTCGAGTTTGCACAAAGCGGATATCAATGGGGCAGGTGAAACTCTCTTCTTTAAATTTAGCACAACTCTGAAGCAAGTCAAGTTTTTCCACTAAGAATAGTGGATTCTATTTCACTGCTTTTGAGATTCGATTACAATGGTACAAAGAATAGACCGAGGATGCTTAACATGTCTTCTTCTAAAAAAAACTATTCTAAAAAAAGGAGTCCTTTATGGATTTATTCGAAGCAGTATCAAAGAGACACAGTTACAGAAATGAGTTGGATCAGGCACCCCTCCCCCTGGATGATCTGAGAAAAATAGTTCAGGCCGGACTGGATGCTCCCTCCGGGAAGAATGCACAGACAACCGGTTTTATCATCATTCAGGATGCTACTATTGTAGAAAAGATCAAAGGAATCCCGGGAGCGGGCGGTTCCATGGCGACAGCACCGGCATATATTGCCTGTCACATCAGCAAAAATCCCGAAAAAACATACATTGGTATGAGTTTTGAGGTGGAAGACTGTGCGGCGGCTGTTGAAAACATCCTTCTGGCAGCTACGGCCCTGGGCTATGCCACGGTGTGGATCGATGGATGGCTGCGGAATGTAAAAAGGGCTCAAGAGATTGGAAAACTATGCGGCCTGGCCGAGGACAGGATCATCAGGATTCTGATCCCCCTGGGTAAGGCACTGTCTGAACCTGAGCTGAAAGAAAAAAAACCTTTTGAAGAAAGAGTGACTATCGTCTGACTCTTCTGGTAGGCTCTGCCACCGATGGGTCCTCGGGCCAATAATGCTTAGGGTAACGCCCCCGGAGCTCCTTACGGACCTCCTGATAGGTGTTTTCCCAGAAACTTTTGAGGTCCCGGGTGAGCTGAATGGGCCTTTGGGCCGGATTCAGCAGCCGGAAAAGGATAGGAACCTCTCCTGCCAGAAGAGGTGTCTCAGTGAGGCCGAAGATTTCCTGCAGCCTGACATCCACCGCAGCGGTTCCGGCTGTAGAATAATCGATGCGGATGCGGCTTCCCGAGGGAACAATCAGCCTTTCCGGCACCTGCCTGTCTAGAAACTGCCGCTCTTCCCAACCTAAAAGAGAGGCTAATCCGTCTTTCAGTCTTCCCTCCAGCTTCCCTTTGATCAGCAGAGGCAGAAACCATCTGTCCAGGGTAGACAGAAGGCTTTCCTCCCCTGTGTCAGGCCAGTTCAGATTATTTTTTTTCAGACATCGGGCAAACTGGATTCTATCCAGAAAACTCTTATCCTCCTGACTCCAGGGCAGCATCTCCAATCCCCGTTTTCTAAAAAGGAATGCCAATTGCATGGCCAGTTGGGGGTCTCCGGCATCGATTGTTCCTGTATCTTCCCGGAGGGGCAGATTCCCCAGCTTCACAGTCACTTTTTTACTCACCCGGCACTTTTTTTCATCCCAGAGAGTGGCAGCCTCTTCCTCCATAAGGGGGGAAAACTCTCTCCAGAGAAGCTCTTTTTCCAGGGGAGAGGTCAAAAAACAGGAGGGAATGTCTCCGGAGCCGCCTACGAGGGGAGCGATCAGGAATTCCTGTGTCTGAACGGGATCTTCTGCTCTCAACCGGCAGTTGCCGCCTCCTGACATCTGATAGATCCTCTCTCCCCGTATCCGGGCAATTCTATCGGGATAGGAATGGCACAGAAGAGCCGCGCTGTCTCCCGGTTCTACCAGGGTTCTTTGGATTTTACACCGGACTAAAAGGCTCTCCCATGTTCGAAGGATTTGAATGACCCTCTTATTGTTTTTCTCTTTCCCTTCTTTGAGTATCTCCAGACGCAGTCTGATGTCTGAGCCCTTCTGGAAGGGAAGCCAGTCCCCCTCGGACAAGAGAGCCGCCAGGGCGCAGGCAGTCTGTTCCCGCCCCTCTTTCCTGCCTTTGTCCAGCATATGGGCCAGCCGCGGATGGACACCGGCTCCCGCCAGACTTTTGCCCTCCGGTTGAAGACGGCCCTCACTGTCTATGATTATTAATAAATACAGCAATGACCGGGCCTGATGATAATGGGCCGCCGGAGGGAGATCAACCCAGACAAGATCGCCGGGATCATGGGCTCCCCAGACCAGGATTTCAAGAGCCAGAGAGCTCAGATCTGCATTGAGTATTTCGGGTTCCGGAAAATCATCCATCAGGCTTTCATCATTTTGATCCCAGAGCCGGATGCACAAACCTTCACGGACACGCCCGGCCCGCCCGGCTCTCTGCCTGGCCGAGGCCCTGGAGATAGTTTTTGTGACCAGCCGGCTGAGTCCTGCATTGGGGTCAAACTGAGGTTTCCGTTCCAGCCCCGTGTCGATAACACAACTGATGCCGGGAATGGTTAAACTGGTCTCGGCAATGGAGGTGGCCGCCACGATGATGCGCTCATCCGGTGGATTCAAGGCCCGATCCTGCTCTTGGGGAGACAAACGACCATAGAGAGGGATGACTTGTGTATCCGATACCAGGGGATGGGTTCTGACGTCTTCCATAAGGTCCAGGATTTCCCTCTCCCCCGGTAAAAAGATGAGAATATTCCCCTCCGAAATCCGGAGAACTTCATCCAGAACCGATCTGATGCGGGAGGCTCTGACCCTGGTTTCCAGAGCTCTGCCGTCGGATTGAATAGAGACGGGGAACATTCTGCCTTCACTTTCCAGATATAAAAAGTCGGGAAGAACCCTTTCCAGGACTTTGACCTCCGGCGTGGCCGTCATGATGATCAGTTTCAGGTCAGGATTGAGGTTGGATTGAACATCATTGAGAAAGGCAAAGGAAAGGTCTGTGAAGATGTTTCGTTCATGAAATTCATCCATAATGACCAGAGAAACCCCTTCCAGAAAAGGATCATCCTGTATCATCCTGACAAAGACCCCTTCGGTGACAATCTGGATTTTTGCCTCCGGACTGCAGCAGACATCCCCCCGGACTTTGTAACCGATGGTGTCTCCGCATTTCCAGGACATAAGACTCGACATGTAACGAGCCAGAGTCCGGGCCGCCATCCGCCGGGGTTCGAGCATGATGATTTTACCTCGGACAAGCTTCTCTTCCAGAATAAACAAGGGGAGGATCGTCGATTTTCCGGCACCCGGATCGGCTTTCACGACGATCCTCTGGAAAGAGTCCCATTGAGTCCTGAGGTCATTAAAAAGGGATGAAACCGGAAAGGATTGGAACAGCTCTGTTTTCATTGATTCACAGATTATCTCATCAGCCGGGGAATGGGAACGGGATTTGTACGGCTTGTCCAAAAACAGCCGTCTCAGACTGTTAGCTGGGCCTTTAAATATGCTATTGTGGCCCATGATAAATCAAAAATCCCTGGATCGCCGCATCAAACGGCATATTATAGCAGGAAAGCATACCCTCTTTGGAGCCATTCAGCCCGGACTGGAAGAAGCCGGAGAGATAGAACTGAAACAATTGGGACTCAGTCCTGAAAGAGAAATAGAACCGGGCAGTATATGCGCCGAGGTCAGCCTTGAAGATCTCTGGAAAACCGTATTGATGAGCCGTAGTTTTTCCAGACTCTACCTCCGGCTGGACACATTTAAGACCAGCGGTTTTATGGAACTCAAACAGAAAATGGCAAGGATTCCCTGGGACCTGTATCTCAAGCAGGGCTGCAGCTTCAAAGTGAAATTGACCACCAGGCATTGCCGTCTTCATGTGGAAGACAAGATCATTAAAGCCCTGAATCATAGTCTGCAGGAACACTTTATCAAGATGGAAGCCAGGCCTCCTGTGTACAAAAATACCCGGGTAAAAGATCCGTCCCTTCAGACAATCATCATCCGGGGTGTGGATGACCAGTTTACCATCAGCCTGGATGCAGGGGGCGGAGCCCTTTATGAAAGAGGCTACAGAAAATTCATCAACGATGCCCCTTTGAAAGAGAATATTGCCGCCGCTCTTCTCATCCTTCCTGAACTGCCGGAGAATACTCTTCTCCTGGACCCTATGAGCGGTAGCGGAACCTTTGCCCTGGAAGGGTTGGGATATTCTAGAAGACTCTTTACATCACCCAACAGGAACTATCCCTTTGAGTACTGGCCGTCATTCAAGCTCAACCGCTTTCAATGGCTTAAAAAACAATTAAGAACTGAAATAATGACTGGATGGCAGATCTCTGCCTCTGATATTGACGAAAAAAGCATTGGCGCCGCCCGGGAGAATCTCAAGCTGATGTCCGGGCAATGCTCTGTAGATCCGGGAGACTGTGAATTCATCAAAGAGGACTTTTTCAACAGGACTCCCCTGGCCGTGGAGGGAGACATAAAACCTTTCCTGATTTTAAACCCTCCCTATGGCAGACGCCTCTCTCTGAAGGACCAGGAAGAGTTCTACAGAAAAATGGGCCGGACCATCCTCGAAAAATACAAAGGGATTCCCTGGGGCATCATTGTTCCGGGTCTGGAATGTGAAAAAGCTCTGGCCTTGAGATGGGATAAAAAATAGCTCTTTAAAAACGGTGGTATTCCGGTCAGCTATCTATTGGGAAAGTGTAAATAAAAGAAGCTTTTAAGGATTAATCCATTTATCTTCTATCAGGGGCTTATACAGGTCCATGGCATCCAGAAGTGTCGAGGAATCCTCATGGATAAGGAGAGTTCTGTTATGACTCTCTTTGAAAAAACCCTCCTGCACACTGTGAACAAATTGGTCCAGAAGAGACTGGTAGTAGCCTTCCGTATTGAGGAGGGCTACCGGTTTTTTATGAAACCCCAGCTGACTCCAGGTAAAGGCCTCCAGGATTTCTTCAAAAGTACCGATTCCACCGGGAAGAGCAATAAAGCCGTCTGATTCCTCATGCATCTTCATTTTCCTGCTGTGCATATCGGCAACAACGATGGTCCGGCCTCCCTGAAGAAGTTTCACTTTTTTGTGAATAGCTTCAGGGATTATCCCTGTCACCCTGCCCCCACCCTCAAGAACCGTCTGTGCCAGGAGTCCCATCAAACCGACATTGCCGCCGCCGTAAACCAGATGAAGACCCCGCCTTGCTATTTCAATGCCGAGGCTGACCGCCCCTTCTTTGTATTTCTCACCAAAACCTGTACTTGATCCGCAGAAAACACATATACTGTTCATTCCAATACTATATCTTTTAACTATGATCCCTACAATAATGATCATGATCAGGAGTTCTGATGTTTTCCTATTGTCCCCAGTGCCAGTCTCCCCATCCGGAATTTACTGACAATAAGCGTACCCACTGCCTTTCCTGTGGTTTTGTTCTCTACCACAATACTGCCGCAGCCGTAGCCGTACTTGTTAAATCAGGAAACAGATCTATAATCTTGAGAAGGGGCCGTGAACCTGGAAAGGGGTTGCTGGATCTGCCGGGAGGTTTTGTTGATCCTGGAGAGTCGGCCGAAGAGTGTTGCCGCCGAGAAATTTGGGAAGAACTGGGCATCTCTGTGACAAAACTCCGCTATATTTCAAGCGGGTATAATATTTATCCCTATAAAGGTGTAACCTACAACACATGTGATCTGTTTTTTATTGCAGAATGCTGTGACATGAATTTTGTCAGGCAGGAAGACGAAGTAGATGAAATACTCCTTCTCGGGAAGGATGAGATACAGCTGGGACAGTTTGCTTTTGAATCCATTACAAAATTTCTGAAAGAACACTGGATGGAAATTCCGGAAGACTAGCAGTCTGTCGGACTTAGTGCTTTTGAAACTATTTTTAGAGATTTTTCTTCTATTTTAGGAACGAATGAGGAGAATATCGAGCATATTTGACAATTGAGTGACGAAGAAGAGATGA
>NZ_JAQIBL010000089.1 GCF_027859075.1 Oceanispirochaeta sp.
ACCCAGGCCTGATCGGGGACCGCTGGTCAGAAGGCGGAGGTCATTGGCAATCTTCATAAAATCACAGGCGATGGAATTGATGACCCCCATCAGATCCACCTGACTGCTTCTAAAGGAGATACCCTGGAATTTATTATCCATGGGTCTGAAGGGGATACCTGTTTCTCCGGCAATGCCCCCAATGGCGGCGGAAGCAAACCCCGGATGGGCATTTAGGCCGGTGCCGATGGCGGTTCCACCCAGAGGAAGTTCACACAGAAGGGCCCTCTGATTTTCCAGATTTCTGCGACCCTGAGCTGTCTGTGCGGCAAAGGCGGAGAACTCCTGACCCAGAGTCATGGGAACGGCATCCTGAAGATGGGTTCTTCCCAGCTTGAGAACCTTTGAAAATTCTTCCGCCTTCATGGCAAAAGACTCTTCCAGAAGTTTCATTCCTGCGATAGTGTCTTCCAGGAGCAGACGGTTTGACAGGGAAACTGCCGTAGGAATCACGTCGTTGGAGGACTGCCCCTTATTCACATGATCATTGGGGTGTACAGGCTTACGGCTTCCGACCTCCCCTCCCAGACTCAGGTTCGCCCGATTGGAAAGGACTTCATTGATATTCATATTCCAGGAGGTTCCCGAACCGGTCTGAAACACATCCACTGGAAACTGATCGGTCTTATTCTCTGCCATAAGGGCATCGGCGCTGAGTGCTATGGCTTCAGAGAGTTTCTCATCCAGCAATCCCAGGGATGCATTGGCCCTGGCGGCATTTTTTTTGATCAGACAGAGGGCTTTCAGCATGATGGGATGAATCCGCAGGGGAGATACGGCAAAGTTTTCTACTGCGCGTTGTGTCTGGGCCCCCCAGAGGGCCTCTGCGGGAAGCTGTACCTCTCCCATGGAATCGGATTCAATTCTTATATCCTTACTCATTCGATGTCTCCAAAATATTGATTTTAGTGTCTATCTAACCAGGCAGTCCATTCATGAATCTTTTTCTAGAATCTGAAGAATATCCTGAAAGACTTTGTCCCGGATAGGCGGGAGTTCATTGAAAAGACTATGTTTTCCCTCTTCATAATAGATTACATCAGACCGGGTATATTTTTCCATAAGAAGGGAAATATTCTGTCTGTAATCCACAGTCCGGTCTTTTTTCCCCTGTAAAATATATAAAGAAAGGTCTTCCCTGGGGGGGATTAATTCCATACGGTCGCTCCAATTCATAGAGGCATAGACCCAGTTAAAAGGTATTGTCCTGCTCTGCAGGGGATCATTGTACTCCTTGAAATCCTCATGCTCCTTGTTGGAACTGGAACCACCGAAACGTCGGCCCACCTCATCTGTAAAAGGTGATGCAAGAGCCAGCACGAGAGGGGTAATCCTCCATCCAACGGCTTTGAGAAGAGGAGAGGCCAGAATCAAGGCCGTAAAATCATTGGGATAAAGGTTCAGATATTCCAGTATGACCGAGGAACCCGTGCTGTGTCCCAGGGCAAAATAGGGTCCGTCCAGGGACTCTTCTGTAAGATTTTTAAACCTTTTGAAGCAATAGGCATACTCACTGAAGTCATCAATATCCACGGAGTCCCCCCCGGAGAAGCCATGACCTGCCATATCAAAAGCAGCCACATTATACTCCTGTTCCACCAGAAATTTTATCAGTTTGCTGTTCGACAGGGTGTGATCAAGATAGCCATGGAGCAGGTATACTGTTCCTTTGGGACTCTCGACTGCAGGACGGAACAGGTAGGACGCCATTTTCTGTTCTCCCGACTGAAACCAGGCAAACTCCAGACTGCCGGGTACCTGATCCGCCCCGTAATGGTGAAAAAAATCCAGAGTCTCCTTCTTGTAAGAGAGGTGATGTTCGTCAAGAGGGAGCATCTGTTCTTTCACCAGGGGAACTTGGTCTATTGTGAATGAGGACTCTATTTGAATGTCATTCTGCCCTTCAGCCGTCAGCTTATGTGTGCATGAAAGAAGAGTTAAAAGACCTATAAAAAGAAGTGGGAAGAAACGGTATATTTTCATATATTCTCATAATATGAGAATGAGCAGGCTTGCTCAAGTATGACGGATCAAAGGTGCAGTTCCAGAAGTTCCGCCAGATCGTAATGGCCGTTTCTGTAAGCCCTTGAGGCAGCACTATCCCCGTCATTGTTGATCCAGCCCGGATCTCCCCCCTTCTCCAGCAAATATTGACAGACCTCTGTATAACCCATGGCTGCGGCATGAAGCAAAGGAGTCTCCCCTTTATTATTCACACTGTTTACATCAACTCCTGCATTTATCAGCATTTCAAGTGATTCCAATTCGGGAGGAACCCATCCCGAACAGGCCAGATGTAATCCAGATTCCTTTCTATAGGTCTGAGCAGAGGGGTCAGCACCGGCATCCAGAAGTATGCGGATATAATCGGGAGAGGCATGATTGCGGAGAGCCCACATGAGGGGAGTCCAGTTCTCAAAATCCCGGACATTCACATCCCAGCCTTCCCTGATCAGGAGTGCAGCGCTTTGGGAATCCGAGGACCAGGCTGCCAGATGAAGAGCTGTCCAGCCATAGTTCGTGACATCAAACACAGAGACTCCGTTGCGGATCAGGGCGTCAACCATGGCATGGGAGCCGAAGGCGGCGGCAGCCATAAGGGCGGTAAAGCCTTCTTCATCGATGTAATCCGGATCGGCACCCGCCTTGATCAAAGTTTCAACCATGCCGGCATCAATTCCCCAGCGGACAACTTCATTCAAGGCCTTGTTCAAGTCTGAATCATAGGGAATTCCATCGACCGGATAGACCCGCTTCTGCCGGATCAGAGTATTCAGGGCCTCCGGTGCTTTATAGGGAGTGGTCTCTTCATAGATTGATTTAAAAACATCAAGATTCCGCCCTGCCCCATCTCTGATACGCCCGTCAGGGCTGTTCTGAACCAGGAAAGAAACAATCTCCGGGGAATTACCAAAATGTAGAGCACCCATCAAAGGAGTCCATCCGTCCTTGTCCCGCCAGAGAACGCGGCTCTTTCCGGTCAGCAGCAGGCGGACAAGCCGGGGATCTTCAGCATAGGCGGCAGCCCAGAAAAACCCGGGGGTGCCGTAGTCATCCCTGACATCAGGATTCACTCCCAGGGCAATCAGTTTTTCAATAATAACCGCATTCTGCTGATACAGAAGACCATAGGTCAGAATATCCCAACCCTGGTTGTCTTTGTACTTCAGATCGGCTCCCGCTGCGGCCAGCTCTTCCAGAACTGTACTGTCATCGGATAAATCTACAGTCAAAGCTGTCATCATGGGACTCACACCCGCGGGATCCAGTTGATTAGGATCGGCTCCCCGACTGATGAGAAGGGATGCGATTTCGGCTGAATGAAGGATGCTCCTGGAGAGGAGGGTATGCCCATTTTCATCCCGGATATTCATGGGAAGCCCTTGATCCAGAAGGAGAGTCATCAGAGACAGAGCCGTGTTCGTATTGTAATCCAGTGGAAAAAAGAGGATCAGATTCTGAATTTCCCTGGAATCTTCATCAAAAGGAGAAAGACTTTTATCCCATCTTAAAAACAACTGCAGTAGATCCGGACGGCCTGCGGCAACAGCATAATGACAGGGGTTATACCCCGAAGCATTGCGGTAGCCCGGACTGGCACCCCGTTCCAGAAAATCCTGAACTTCGGATTCACTGATATTTTGACCCTTTATATCCAAAGTCTCTATAAAAGACTCATTCAAGCGAACCCGCAGGTCAGCCAGAAACGCGGCAATTTCAAAATCATCTCTGAAAAGAGCTTCTTCTTCGGGATTCCGACCCATTCTGTTCAGGGCATCCAATGAAGATCCGCCACTATAAAGAGACTCTAGATATACTTTTCTTTGCAGATCAAACCTATGGTCAAGAGCAGCAAAAAACAGACTCTCTCCCTGAGAGCTCTCTTTTGGTAGATCTCCATATTGAAGGAGCTGAGACATAAAATGAGGGTAAATACCCCGGTTTATCAGGATCTCATAGGG
>NZ_JAQIBL010000090.1 GCF_027859075.1 Oceanispirochaeta sp.
GATGGTTATGAACCGCCGGACCGGAGCGGTCAGACATATGAATATGCAGGATTTTCCCGACTTGATTGAAAAAGGGACCCTGGTGGTTTTTAACAATTCGAGAGTCAGAAAAGCCCGGGTCTTTGCTCTGTCTGACTTTGGCGGGAAAGTTGAGTTTTTCTTCTTAAAATCTCTTGATAAAGATCTTTGGCTTTGTATGGTCTCTAAGGCTAAAAAGCAGAAAACAGGAAAGTCCTATCGATTTCCGGGGAATTTAAAGGGCGTCATTGAAGAAGAGGTCAGCAGCAATCACAGGAAAGTCCGCTTTTCGTCCCCCCTGAATGACGACTATCTTGACCGGTTCGGGCATATCCCGCTACCTCCCTATATCAAGAGAGAAGATTCACAAGAGGATACAGAGCGGTACCAGTCTGTCTTCTCAAAAGAGACCGGTTCTGTCGCTGCCCCCACTGCAAGTTTGCATTTTACAAATGAAATCCTGGAAAAATTGAATAAAAAGGGTATTGAAACAGCCTTTGTCACACTCCATGTCGGTTTGGGGACCTTTGAACCTGTCAGGACAGAAAGCATTCTGGACCATCAGATGCATGAAGAACAGTTCTTCATTTCTGATGAAACCGCTGAGAAAGTGGAGCGTGCGGTCAAGGAAGGCCGTCCTGTTCTGGCTGTCGGCACGACGTCCGTGAGAACCCTGGAATCCGCCTGGAGTGACGGAAAGCTACAGAGGGGTGAAAGTAGTACGGATATTTTCATTTATCCAGGTTATGAGTTTAAAGTAGTCACCAGGATGTTTACAAATTTCCACACTCCAGAATCGACACTTCTTGTATTAGTCAGTGCCTTTGCGGGGAAAGAGAATATCAATAAAGCCTATGAGGAAGCTGTCGAGTCGGGATATATGTTTTATTCCTATGGTGATGCTATGTTGATGCTTTGATTCAGTAGGTATTTTCATCCATGGACTCAAAGGCTTCTCTGACCCTCTGCAGGCGGTCCAGTTCTCTTTGTATGGTCTTTTCATAGTTCAGATCTTTCGTTTCGATCCTGTAGGATTCATCTTCCCAGAATTGTACATCCTGGATAAACATCCAGGCAAATTTGTCAGAAGACGCTTTTGCTGACCACTCTTTGGCATCCTCCCAGAAATTCAGGGCGTAGCGGTAGCACTCTTCCGCCGTATCAAGACTATCCAGATTGGAAAATTTCCAGGGATAATTGTAGAAATACGCATTCCTTTTATCATATTTCATGCCCAGTTTCAGATAGGAGTCTACCAACCGTAGATTGACATGCATATAAAAAAGGTATCTATATTTTTCCCATTCTTTTTCGTTCGTGATGGTTGCCAGAGCATTCAGAGGGTTGGCAAAATCCGAACGGAGAGCCATTCCCAGATAGTGAATATTTTCCATGGTATCTTCGGGGTAGAGGTACATATGCTGGTGATAGAGCCTGTAAAACTGTTCGGCATAGAGGATTTTATAAGCATGCAGATCCACAGGCTTGACGACCGGGATTAAAAGCATGAGGAATAAGAGCTGCCTGAGGAGTTTCTTCACATCTTAAATATCGGCTCCGGATTGAGGAATCCTTACAATCAATCCTGAAGAGAATCGATATTAAAGCCCTAAAATCTCAATAATGTTATGAAATACAGTATCCGCACTGTCTTCACCGTTTATTCTATAGAGGTCCTTTCCATCGGGATAAAGGGTTGTAAAGGCTTTTTCATAGAGGGATATGACTTTTCTCTGGAAAGCCTCTTTTTCAAAGAGGTCGATACTCTCTCTTTTGTCCCGTCGGTTTGAAGAGGTTTCCACCGAGCACTCAAGGTAGAGGCAGTATCCCGGGAGGGGAAACTCTCTGTTCATTTCCAGTACTGTTTCAAAATCCAGCTGTAGGGATTGATAGGCCAATGAAGAAAAGAGATACCTGTCACAGAATACCCATTTTCCGGCTTCCAGCTCTTCTGTCATCAGCTGCACATGCTCTCTTCTGTCGGCGGCAAATAATTGAGCCAGGGTCAGAGGATGCACTTTTTCTCTTTTTTCCAATACGGCTCTGGCCGCCTGGCCGATAAATCCGTCTGAGGGCTCAAAGGTCCTGATGCAATCTGTTGCCTTATTCCGGCAGTGAGATGCTAGTCTGTTCAGCTGTGTTGTCGTTCCGGAACCGTCCAAACCTTCCAGTACAACAAATTTATCCCATAAACCCATACTCTGTCCTTGCGTATTCAAATGTTTCCGATAGAATAATACATTGTCAGGTTACATTGCTACCCATTTCTCTGTATTTTTTATATTACTACTGGATAAGGAATTACACAATATTACATTCTTTTTATATCCAACATTTTCTATGATTTCTTTCAATTTTGGCTGACTTTTGCTGACACAACTGCATGCATCGAAATGAAGAGAAATTTATATATAATATTTTTTAAAGATGTTTCCATCGATTTTAAAGCATCTGATAATCGCCGTTCTGTCGATTCATTTGGAATTGCCATCACATATGCCATATTCTCTG
>NZ_JAQIBL010000091.1 GCF_027859075.1 Oceanispirochaeta sp.
TTTTCTCTGCCGCGGCTGTCACGTAAAGATGTTCTGGATCATAATCTCAACAGAAACTACCGGTGTATACTGGGCCGGGAAACATCGATACAGAATGTGGAATGGGTAAATGACTGGCCGTTTCTCTCTGGAGGAGGAAGAGCACCTTCGGAATCCTTTGAAATCCCTGATGATGAGATCATTCTGAGGGATTCAGCCTATGAGCTGGTTACAGACTTTGAAGAGTCTGTACTGCCCCTGGAAATGCAGACTTTAAGGTTACCCTTTGAAGAATCTGTGATGAGTTTGACCCGGCACAAGGGGTTTCTGACACTATCAGGCCGGGACTCTCCCGGGAGTAAACAGTTTCAGACTGTTGTGGGAATCAGACAAAAACATTTCAATTTTACAGCCAAAACTTCTGTTGAGTTCTCGCCGGTCAATTTTCAGCAGATGGCAGGTCTGATGTACCGCTATAACGAAGATACCTTTTATTACATCAATATTACTTTCAATGAAGATACTTCAGAAAGGGTCATCAATTTAATGGTCATGGACAATGGCTCCCTCATAATTCATAATGAAATGCCTATCGCCAGTGAGAGGGTTTTTATGAAAATTCATGTGAACTTGGATAAAGTGATGTTCTATTACTCCATTGATGAAAATTCCTGGATCTCTCTTGGAAATGAATATGACGCAACAATCATTTCTGATGAATATATTAAGCCCTATTACGGCTTTACGGGTGCTTTTATCTGTCTGGCCTGCCATGATTGGAGCGGACAGAAATTGGATGGCAAGTTTGATTTTTTTAACTACAAAAAACTCTAGGTATGGTTTATGATCAGATTCTGATGGGCTAGAATATTGTTTTTAAGGAATGAACCATGGAAATGATCAGAATTGACAAGAAACAGCTTCTCTCTTTTTGTGTGAAAACTTTTGAAGCCTGTGGTGTGAAGACTGCAGATGCTCAGGATTGTGCCGATGTTCTGGTCGCTGCGGATGCCCGGGGGATTCCATCCCATGGGGTTGCCCGGCTTCAACGCTATATCAATGGACTGCAGGAGGGACTGATGGACCCGGTGATTGAGCCGGAAGTCATCAGAGAAACTCCGGTTTCCCTTCTGGTGGATGCCAGGGGTGCTTTGGGCGCTCCGGTCAGCTGTCAAACCATGCAGTCTGTTCTGGATAAGGCAGAGCAGAGCGGCATGGCCTTTGGAGCCGTGAGGAATTCAAATCATTACGGAATAGCCGGTTACTATGCCATGAAAGCCCTTGAGAAGGATATGATTGGTATTTCCATGACCAATACGGCGGCCCTGGGTGTTCCCACTTATGGAAAACAGGTCATGTTCGGCACAAATCCTATAGCCTTTGCCGCACCGGCGGACAAAGAGAAAGCCTTTGTCCTGGATATGTCAACCACCGTGGTCACCCGGGGGAAAATAGAAATCTATGATCGTGAGCATAGGTCTCTTGAACCGGGATGGGCGGTTGATAAGGACGGACTCTCTGTCTCAAATCCGGGTCCTCTGCTGGAAGATATGTTTCATAGAAGAGGGGGAGGCATTGTCCCTCTGGGGGGAGATTCAGAGAGCTCCGGCGGTCATAAGGGCTTTGGCCTGGCCATGATGGTGGACATTCTGACGGGTGTCCTTTCAGGCTCCGCCTGGGGTGCTGATATCTATGATAAGGGAGAATCATCGGCACGGGTCTCCCACTGTTTCGGAGCCATGAAGATCGATCTTTTTATGGATGCCCTTGAGTTCCGCAGGAATATGGATAAAATGCTGCAGGATATCCGCAACATGACTCCGGCGGAAGGGCATGAACAGGTTTATTTTGCCGGCCAGAAGGAATTTGAAGCGGAAACACACTCTCTGGCAGAGGGGATACCTCTCGCCGAGAATGTGTACCAAACCCTCAGGAAAATTGGAGTGGAACTGTCTGTTCCGTTTTCTTAAATCACTGAAAATCAATTCTAATCAGGGCAGATCTACTTCGTCCAGAACCGGCTCGTCGACAACGGGAAACCACTCAGTATCGGCA
>NZ_JAQIBL010000092.1 GCF_027859075.1 Oceanispirochaeta sp.
CTGAACTCCGTATCCAGAGTCAGTTCCCTATAGGAGTGGGGTGTTAAGAGCCATCCCAGGGTCCCTCCCACTCGGGATTCTTCCAGATGGGCATCGGGAGTGAGGAACTCCATGATCCCCGGGACTCCCCGGCTGCTGCTGTAAAGACTGGTCTCCAGGGACAACACTGAACTATCCATGCCCCCCTTGTTCCAGGAGAGTCCACCCCGGGCGTTGGCGGCCCAGCCACTGCTGTTGGTCCTGACCTCACTTCCTTCTTCCAGGGGGTAATCAAATTCCCCGCCTGTCCTGCGGCCCTCCAGGGCAAGGGTTCCCGTCAGGGTTCCTCCGGGAGAAAGAGGACCTCTCAGCCAGGCAGCCCCGGTGTAGGTCTGAAAGGAACCGGCAGAGAGGGACACTCCCCCTTCAGGAAAAGGGGAGGCTTCTTTTTTCGTAATGATATTGATGACCCCGCCGAAGGCTCCTTCCCCGTATACGGCGCTGTTGCCTCCCCGGATCACTTCGATGCGTTCGATGTCTTTGAGTGAGAAGGAGTTCAGATTGACAGTATCCCCTTTTCCGTTGTTCTGGGGGACTCCGTTGACAAGGATCAGAACCTGCTGGCCGCTGCTGCCCCGGATGCTGACAGTGGAAGGTTCCAGTGTGGTTCCAGACCGGCTGACAGTCACACCCGGCGAGACCTGCAGAGCTTCGCTGACAGTTCGGGCTCCCATCCTCTCCCAGCTCTCTTTTTCGATGACCGTTTTCTGCCCTGAGGCCGTATCCGTGGTAGACCGTTCACCGGTAATAATAATCTTGTCGGATTCGGGAGGCTCGGAAGCATTTTGTGCCCCCAGGGAGAGAGTCAGAAACAGCAGACCAGAGAGTAATCCGGCATGCCTTTTCAACTGCCGCCTCCGGCAGGTTCTGTGTTGATACCTAAGGCAGACATCAGGTTGGCACCCAGGCACCATGTCTTGTCGTAGTCCTGACCATCCAGAATGGTATCGTCATCTATGATTTTCAGGTACTTCATTTTTCCATCAGACGGCCAGGGATCACCGTCATGGTAAAAGTCATCTAAATTGAAACCGATGCCTCCCAGGTTCACATCGGAGGCAGTGAAATAGCGGCTCACTGTGACACCAGTCATAGGAACCCATTGATCGACTCCGCTCAGGTTTTCAAGGCTTTCGGCCTGAATGTCTGTGCGGAAGTTGGCCCAGCTCGGTTCATTGCCGTGCAGATTCTTTACAGAGGCATAGCTATAGTTTCCATTGCTGCTGTCGGGTGTAGGGTTTTCAACAAACTCTTCGTTGTTGTGGCTGTACCATTTCACTCCGTCCTCTGAGACTTCCACATGGGCCAGTTCGGAGCATAAGCCATCGGCCTTGCTGCCCCAGGCGAAGGTCTTGGCAAAGGTGATAAAATCATCTCCATCACCGTTTATGATGACAAAACGGGGGTCAAATCCCCAGACTCCCCAGCCGTTGACTCCCAGGGGGCAGGTTTTTCCCTCACCGCTGGTCCCCGAGCCGGAACCTTCAGGTGGCCCCAGAGCATCCAGGGTATACTCCACGAGGGGATGCCCCTCGCTGTCGGTATACTCACCGCCCTGCCTGGATGTGCCCACGATGCCGGGAGACCATTCAATAAAATTGGTCAGGTAGACATTGTCGGGGTAGGCGGGGTCTGAGGCCAGCAGCTCCTGCCAGCTCATTTCTTCTGCATCATCCGGTGCTACTGGTGAAAGAGGAGTGTTGCTATCACAGCTGAAAAAAAGTAGAAACAGCCCTCCTAAAAGGGCTGCTCTACAGATGCGTATGAGCATTTATAGTTTTGTTGTACTTGAGAAACCACCGAAAAATCCTGTCGCCTCGGTAGCCCCTACAATAGCATCTTCGGGGGTATCAAAATACTCTTCAGTAACAAAATTATACCCTTCTGAATAGTCCATGGAAGTTCCCGCAATGAAATTTTCCCAGCGGAGGACCATATACTTGTTATTGTCAAACTGGATAACTATATAACCATGTTCTCCTTCTCCGCTTTCCCCTCCGTTCCATCCTGAGTTCTCGAAGCTGACAATCTTGGCTGAATATAAAAGCTCTCCACCAGAATAGTTTTGAAAAACAGTTTCTGTAAGGACAATTTTGCTTTCATAAGTTACACCGTCCCATACATATCCTGTATCCCATTCACCAATAATTGCCAAAGAAGCTTCGTCACTGCTATTCAAATCACAGGACATAAATCCTGTAATGACGAGGAGAACCATTAAAAAGAGAGAGAGTTGTTTGATTTTCATTTTCCTTCCTGTTGCGGCGGGAAAAAAAGACAGGATTGGCTCTAAAGTAATAAATAAGACTAAATATTACGGATAGAGCATATCTCCCGGCTTATTCCACGAAGCCTGAAATACATTTTTTCAACACCAGAGTTTCCTGACTCGGGGCCTGCCGAACTGCCCTTCCCGGTATTTTCATACCAGTGGTATTGCAGTCGGTCTCGCTCCCTTACAGTGGCGGGTCCGTGAAGGCTTTTAACCTTACTTCCTCTGAAATATTGATCCTCTTATTGAACACGGGATTTAACATCCCATCTATAAAACTATTGTGATTCTCTTGTAGAATCTTACTGTTAAATCCAGCCCAGGGGGATAAACGCGAGCATCATGATGAGGTTCAAGGCATAGAGGGACCCCAGGAAGATCTTGTTTGTTCTGGCCCTGGCATCATAACAGAGGAAGGCTGCTAAAAAGAAGGGAATGTAGATGAATATCCACACAGTCAGCATGCCCCACCAGGGATAAACCCAATGGAAAATGGGAGATGCCGCCAGGGGAATCTCGATAAGAGCCACCAGGAAGGCGTTCACAACGGCTAAGAAGATTCTGTTGTTGATCCCCAGCATCTTCATGTTTTTATCTTCTGGAAGGACCTTTGACAGGATCAGTCCGGAAACGGAAAACATAAAGCTGATCTCAATTCCCACTCCGATAAGGATTAGAAAGGTTGTGCCGCCGCTGGCTGTCCAAAGGGCATGGCCCGAGAAGTGCTGAATCAGAGCATTCACAATTTCAACGAACCAGTGGACACCATAAAGGGCCAGTCCGGCTGCTATCTGCTTCCATTTTTTATTTTCTATGGCAGTCATATACACATAGAGGACAAAGGCGAGACAGATGACCATCATCCAGTTGAAATTATCCAGCTTTCGAAGATTTTCCAGCGCAGCGGCTGTGGTTTCCGGCTTATTAAGCATTAAATTCTCCCTATCATTTGTAAACCGTGACATTCTTTTGAGATTGTTGCATTTTCTGCTATAAATAACCAGAAATGTTGCATAAAAAAAATACTATAGTAGTAGTTTTTAAAGCAATTCCACTTATACTTCACAGCAATGGAAAATGGTGAAAAATTGAAGAATCCGATGATGGATGAAGCCCAGGGAAATCTATTGCAGGTTTCCGGAGAAATCAGTGATCTGATAAGCTCCAGCTCCAATCATGACTTTGACCTCGAGCAGAGGCTGGATGCATTTGAGGATATTATAGCTTCGGAAGTAGGCGATACGGTGCTCCTCCGGGCCAGGAATATTGAAAGGGAGGTCGGCTTACGCCAGATCTATTTGAAATTTGAGGGCGGAAATCCTTCGGGAACACAAAAAGACAGGATTGCTTTTGCTCAGGTGCAGGATGCCCTGAGACGCCGGTATGATACTCTCTGTTTTGCTACCTGCGGAAACTATGGCGTGGCCGTTGCTTTTGCGGCCAGTCTGGCAGGTTTAAAGACCTGTATCTTTGTTCCCAAAACCTATCATATTCCCCGTGAGAGTGAGATCCTGAAGTGGGGGGCTACGATTATACGGGAGGGTGCGGACTATGAAGAGGCCATAAGCATTTCCAGTTCTTATGCCCTGGAACAGGATTTATATGATGCCAATCCGGGAGGGATCAACACAAACCTGCAGCTGAAGGCTTATAGTGAAATTGCCGGTGAAATCTATGATGAACTGCGGGATGCTCCGGCGATTGTGGCTGTTCCGGTGTCAAATGGAACGACCATAACGGGGATTTATAGAGGGTTTCAACAGTTGTACCGGAGGGGCAAAACATCCCGGATTCCCAAGATTATCGCCGGATCAAGTTCATATAAAAATCCCATCACGTCTTCTTTTAAAAAAGGCCTTAAGAGTTGTGAGGATCTTGAACCCTCCCGAATCAAGGAGTCCCTTGTGAATGAGCCCCTCATCAACTGGCACTCCATTGACGGTACCATGGCCCTGGATGCGGTGTATCGTTCGGGTGGATGGGCTTCTGATGCCAGTGACCGGAAGATGACTTACTACTCCAATTTTATCAAAAACAATGAAGGCCTTTCTGTGTTGCCGGCATCAACAGCCGGACTGATTGCGCTTATCGAATATCATAGTAAGTTCCCTTTGTCTGGGGATCGTTTTGTAGCTGTTATAACAGGACGGAGGTGAATATGTCATTAGATGGAAATGCAGTTGTTTATTGTGAAGGAGCCTTTGCGTCAACCTATGGAAAAACGGCGCATGGGCTGGTTCGTTTTACAGACCGTTACGATATCCTTGCCGTCGTTGACAGTACTCTTGCCGGTCAGGATGCAGGATCGGTGCTGGATAGAAAGGCATCGGGAATACCCATTGTTGCCAGTCTTCCGGAGGCCCTTAAGATAGCAGGTCAGTCTTCAAAAAAACTGACTCATTTTGTTGTGGGGATCGCTACCGACGGAGGTGTGATGGACTCGCATGTTGCCGAAGCTGTCCTGGAGGCCTTGGGGAAAGGATTGAATATAGACTCGGGGCTGCATGACTTCCTCTGTGATATTCCTGAGATCAGCGAATTAGCCCTGGAAAAGGGATTGGTTCTCCGGGATATCAGAAAAGTGGATATGCAGAAGAAACATGCCTTCACCGGCAAAATTGAAGATGTGACATCTAAAAGAATCGCCATGATGGGGACCGATTCGGCCATAGGAAAACGAACGACATCCTGGTTGTTGGTGCAGGCCATCAGAAGGGCTGGATTTAGTGCCGAAATGATCGGAACGGGGCAGACGGCCTGGATGCAGGGAGCCAAGTACGGCATCATTCTGGATTCCCTGCTCAATGATTTTATCAGCGGCGAGCTGGAACATGCCATCTGGAGTGCATGGAAAAACCTTAATATGGACTTTGCTGTCATTGAGGGACAGGGCAGTCTGATGAACCCGGGTTATCCGGGAGGATTCGAAATCCTGGCAGCCGGAAGGCCTCATGGCATCATCATGCAGCATGCACCCTTCCGGATGGAATATGACGGATTCCCGGGCTATGCCATGGACTCTTTGAATGATCAGATACATATTGCCGAATTCCTTTCCAAGAAACCCGTCTTTGCTGTCACTGTGAATCACGAAGGAATCCCTCCTGAGGATATTGACCAGGTCTGCAGAGATCTTGAAAAGAAATGTAAGCGGAAAGTTGTTGACCCCCTGGTTCATGGTGTGGATAAGTTAATCTCTCTCGTTCAGGAGCTCTGATTTGAAAATTGATTCTGTTGAGGTCTACAGGCTGGATATGGATCTGGTTGAACCCTATGAAGTAGCTTACAGCCGATTTGATATAGCCGAAAATATCCTCATCAGAATCAGTTCGGGAATCCTGGACGGTTGGGGCTGTGCCGCACCGGATCCCCATGTTACAGGAGAGTACCCTGACGTCATTTACACAAAGGCCCTGGATCAGATCCCCTTCCTGCTGCATAAAGATCCCTTTAGACGGGCCTTGCTTGTCAACGATCTGAAAAAAAGAACCCCCGGACTCTTCAGCCTCTGGGCGGCATTAGACATGGCTCTCTGGGATCTTTTGGGTAAGAAGGCTGATCTGCCGGTTTGGAAAATTCTGGGCGGGTATAGGAGCAAGATTAAAACCCGTATCACCATCGGCATCTGCGGCATTGATGAAACCCTGAATAAAGCCCGGGAATACACGGATTCAGGCTTCTCTATCCTCAAGATCAAGGGAGGTCAGGATGTTCAGCTGGACATTGACAGGATCACCCAGTTAAGAAAAAAGATTGACCCTAAGGTTCAGATTCGCTTTGATGCCAACCAGGGTTATTCCATTGATGAAGCCAAGGTTTTTATAAACAAATCGGGTCTTCTGAATATAGAGCTTATCGAGCAGCCCACGACGAAAGCCAGACCAGAGGATCTGGGGGTGGTAACCAACTTTTCAGCCATGCCGGTCATGGCTGATGAAAGCCTTGTTTCCCTGCTGGATGCCTTTCATCTCGTGAAAAGGGGACTCATTGATCTGATGAATATCAAGATCATGAAGGTGGGAGGCCTCTCGGAAGCCATCCAGATGGATGCGGTGGCCAGAGCGGCGGGTGTAGAAGTCATGGTGGGTTGTATGGATGAATCCGCTATAGGCATCGCCGCAGGGCTCCATTTTGCATTGAGCCGGAAAAATATTCGCTATGCCGACCTGGACGGTCATATGGGGCTTATTGGCGACCCGGCAAAGGATTGTGTTATATTGGAGAAGGGATGGCTTTATCCGTCACATCTCCCCGGTTTCGGCTGGAAAGGGATGTAATTGATTCTTATTGATTTATCTCTCAGGGCTGCCGCTTTATAGATAGTGGCCCAATAGGTCGGAAAGATCTTCCATTTTGAAAGGTTTTGAGAGGCTGTTTGTAAAACCATTTTTCTCAGGCTCAGAAATCACTGAATCTTCTGAATAACCGCTCATTGCAAAGACAGGGAATGTATAACCGCCTTCGCGTATCTGCTTTAGAGTTTCTACTCCTCCCATTCCGCCCGGAATCGTAAGATCCAGTATGGCTGCATCATACTGGATGCCCTCTGAATTATTCTTTTCAAGAATCTCAAGTAATTCCCTGCCATCTTGAGTTTCGGCAACGCTAAATCCGATTGACTTGAGATAGACTCCGAGGATGGTTCGTATGGAGGGCTCGTCATCCATAATGAGAATCGTCCCTCCAGAGGTCAATTCCTTCTTAACTGATCTGTCTGATTTTTCAATGCTTCCCCTCACAGCAGGCAGATAAAAACTAAAGACTGTACCTTCCCTGCTGCTCTGAACATCGATACTGCCGTCGTGCCTCTCAAGGATGGAGAAACATGTGGCTAAACCTAAACCAGAACCCTTTTGCTTTGTTGAAAAGAAAGGGTCAAAGATTCTGGGGAGTATTTCAGGGGTAATCCCCGTGCCGCTATCCCGGATAGAAACACATACATAGGTTCCTTCCGGCAGATTGTGTTTAGATTGAGAATGAATAAATACATTCCTTGCAATGATTTGTATCGTTCCTCCTTCAGGCATGGCCTGTTTGGCATTGATAAGAAGGTTGTCCAATACCTGACCGATTTGATTCTCATCATAACTGCATAAAAAAAGATCTTCCTCAATGGTGATTGAGCAAGTAAGCGCAGAGCCGCTTAAAGAAAAATTTGCAGAATCCCTGATCAGACCGTCCAGACTGGCATTTTTTCGATTCAGAATATTGCCTTTTGAAAATGTGAGGAGCTGCTTTGTTAAATCGACAGTCCGATTGTAAACTTTTATAGAGTTATCCAGATACCTGGATACTTTTACATTTTTATTTTCAAGCCTGGCCAGTTCAAGGTATCCGAATATTCCGGCCAGTAAATTATTGAAGTCATGGGCAATCCCACCAGCCAGAACACCGAGGGACTCCAGCTTTTCAGCCCTGATGATCCGGTCCTGGATCATTTGTTTCTCTGTCGTATCCCGGAATACCAGGACCGTTCCGATAATCTCACCGGTTTTGTTTTTAATCGGGGCTCCACTGTCGGCAATGATCAACTCTCGACCATCTTTAGAAATCAGCATTGTATGGTTCGCCAGCTCAATGATTTTTTTTGACTTAAAAACAAGATCTACCGGATTCTGACAGGGCATTCTCGTGTATTCATCTACGATGTTAAAAACTTCCGGAAGGGGCTTCATCAGAGACTCGGAAATCGACCAGCCGGTTAATTCTTCTGCAACCGGGTTCATCAGCTGAATCCTTCCCTTGTTATCTGTCGTGATTACACCGTCACCAATACTGTGTAAAGTAATATCCAGAAGTTCTCTCTCCTGTTGGATTTCTTCTTCTGCCCTTTTAAACGCAGTTATATCATGAATGACGCCAAATACTATGTTATCATCTTTGTCATATTGGGCGACCGAATGTATGATTCTTTTTTTATCATCTGAAGGACGAAGAATCTCAAAAAAAATATCATAAGGAGTCTCTTTGTGTATCAAATCATGAAGGGCCTTGTCCAATAATGGACGATATTCCTTCAAAGGGATTGACTGAACGATTGTCTTATCTATCACTTCACCTTTTATGCCATATATTTCCTCGGTACCCTTGGAAATAGTATAGCAATTATTATTATAGTCCAGTTCCCAATGACCCAGTTTGGCAATGAGTTCTGCTCTTGAAAGCTGGTATTCACTTTTCTGAAGTTTTTTGTCGGTCTCGAGGCGGTCTGTAATATCGTGGATTATTGAGAAAAGCAGGGGATTCTCATTCTGTACAATGGTTTCGGAAAAAACTTCAACATCCCGGATACTGTCATCGGCTCTGCGGTGCTGTGCCAGGAA
>NZ_JAQIBL010000093.1 GCF_027859075.1 Oceanispirochaeta sp.
TTGAGGAGAATATAGAGCATATTTGACAATTGAGTGACGAAGAAGAGATGAAAAAGATCAAAAATAGAACAATAATGATTAAGTCCGACAGGCTGCTGGAGCCTCCCTGTCCTGGATAAAAGAAGGCAGGCCCCATGATGTACACCCTCATATTCCCGGATTTATCCGGGAATATCATATTTTCTCATGCAAATAACGACAGGAACGGAGAACCAGCGGGGAATCAAATTTGAAAATCATTGCTGAAATCGGAACGACCCACCGCGGCTCCCTTCAAAAGGCCGAGCGGCTGATCAGAGAAGCTTCCCTTAGCGGCGCGGATACCGCCAAGTTTCAGATTGTCATCGCTCATGAAATCCTGCATCCCCGCACAGGTTCTGTTCCCCTGCCGGGAGGTCCGACTCCCCTGTATGAGGTCTTTGAGTCGCTGGAACAGGAGCTGTCTTTTTATGAGGCACTCAAAGAGATGACCGAAGCAGAAGGCATGTCATTTCTGGCAACCCCCTTCGGGCTGGAAAGCGCGGCTCTTCTAAAATCCCTGAATCCCGATGCTGTCAAAATTGCTTCTCCCGAACTCAATTATACGGATCTTCTCAGGGAGATTTCCTCCTGGAAGATTCCCGTCATCCTGTCCTCCGGGGTCTGTGAATTAGAAGACATCCAGGAGGCGACGACGATCCTCGGAAAAGATGACCTGACCCTCCTGCATTGTGTGACCGCCTACCCGGCTCCTGTGGAAGACTACAACCTGTCTCTCCTCCCGGCCCTGCGGGAAGAACTGGCCCTGCCTCTGGGGGTTTCCGATCACTCTTTGAATCCCTCACTGGTTCCCTGTGTCGCCTACAGCTTCGGCGCTGTCATGGTGGAGAAACACTTTACTCTGTCCCGTGAGGAAGACGGGCTGGATGATCCCATCGCCCTTGAACCGGCAGATTTCAGGCTGATGGTGGATCGGCTCCGGGAACTGGAGAGTCTGAACGCTCCTTCTGAAGTCAAAAAGAGGCTGGAACAGTGGTTTTCATCCCATGATATCAAAGCCGTCAGCGGCTCGGGGATCAAGACCCTGGCCCCTTCTGAGAAAGAGAATTACGGCAGAACCAACCGGAGTGTTCATGCCCTGCTGGATCTAAAGGCCGGTACGATCCTGACCGAAGAGAACAGCTGTGTGGTCAGAACGGAAAAAGTGCTGACCCCGGGCATGCATCCCCGGTATTACAGGGGAATCCTGGGAATGCGTGTGAATCGAAACATCCCCTCAGGGGAAGGCATTCTGGAAACAGACATCGAGGCCTTTCAGTCTTGACCCTCTAGCCTCAAACGTTAAAATAACCGGAGCTCCCTGAGGGAGCCCCCGGTATTCAGGAGTCATATAATGTCAGTCATGATGGATAAAAATACAGGATTTTTACTGGGAGATCCCGAAAGGAAACCCTTTGACGGATTCGAAATCTCCCGGAAGGATCTGGACAAAGCCCTGTCAGAGATGATCCTCTCAGCCTCGGGGTGGAGAAAGGTCTTTGCCGCCGATGGTAATGAGGAGAGCCGGGGGGAGGAGTTGACCCCCCCCGACCGGCTTCTGGCTGCCGCCATGGCAGAGGCCTATACCGACTTTCTTCTGAGCAGAACCAGTTCCGTCCGCCCCGTTGTCGTCGTGGGACTGGATTCCCGGTTCACCGGACCGGCCCTGGCGGATGTGATGATCCGGGTCCTCCTGAGTCGTGGGATGGGGCTGCGCTATCTCTTTATCACAGCGGCTCCTGAATTGATGGGCTATACCCGGCAGTCTGAGGACTGCAGCGGTTTTATTTATATTTCGGCCAGTCATAATCCCATCGGACATAACGGCGTTAAATTCGGCCTGAACACCGGGGGGGTTCTCTCGGGAGAACAGGCGGGAGAGCTGATCGGAGCCTACAAAAATATTCTGGCTGACAGAACCGCACTGGATCTTCTGATGACCAGAGTTGACGGGGTTAATCCGGCAGATGTGGAAGACGTCTTTTCACAGGTTCCCCATTGGAAAAGCGAGGCCTACGCCGTCTATAAATCATTTACCCGTCAGGTGGTTAGCGGACTGGATGCCCCAGCGGAGCAGAACCGCTTTTTTGATATCCTGAAAGCGGGAATTGCCTCCTCTCCTCTCTCTGTCGTGGCAGAACTCAATGGAAGCGCCCGGACCCTGACGGTGGATTCTGAATTTCTGGGTGATCTGGGCATCAGGGTCAAGGTGGTGAATGGAACTCCCCGTCAGATAGTCCATAGAATCATCCCTGAGGGAGAGTCTCTGAACCAGTGCCGCAGGGTTCTGGAAGAAGAGGCCGTCTCTGATCCAGCCTTTCAACTGGGCTATGTGCCCGATAATGACGGAGATCGGGGGAACCTGGTGTATTGCAGCCGCCGGGACGGTGTGGCCCAAATCCTGGAAGCTCAGGAGGTCTTTGCCCTGTCCGTCCTTTCAGAGCTGGCATATTTATACTGGAATGAGAAGATGACCGAAAAGACAGGGGTCGTTGTAAACGGACCGACCTCAGGCCGGATAGAGGACATCTGTGAGGCCTTCGGCTGCACTGCCTTCCGGGCGGAAGTGGGTGAGGCCAATGTGGTCAATCTCGCTTCTGCGAAGCGGGATCAGGGCTGGCAGATCCGCATTCTGGGAGAGGGTTCCAACGGTGGCAATATTACCTGGCCCGCAGCGGTTCGAGATCCTCTGAACACCTTGGGCGCTCTTATCAAACTCCTTGTCCTCCGCAGCAGGAATGATAAACCTGGTCTCTTTGAAATCTGGTGTCACCTCTCCGGGCAGAGCGGCAGATACAAAGACGATTTTGATCTGAAGGATGTGATTGACTCCCTCCCTTCCTATGTGACTACCAGTGCCTTCGAAGACCGGGCGATTTTCAAGATCAATACCAGGAATCATGCCCTTCTGAAAAAGAACTACGAAGAGGTCTTTTTAAGAGAGTGGAATTTGAAGAAGGATGAACTTTTTCGGCGTTTCGCCATTGTCTCCTGGGAGGAATGGAACCAGGAGGGGACCTCTTCCCGCCAGGGAATGGGAGCCGAATTTCGAAGCGGCAGCCACAGCGGGGGGCTGACCATCCGCTTCCTGGGATCAGACGGGGGAGTCCTGGGGTATATCTGGATGAGGGGCAGCGGTACAGAACCTGTCTTCCGGGTCCTGGCCGACTGGAAAGGGGATCAGAGGGAGGCCGAAGAGTATCTGCTGGACTGGCACAAAAATATGATCGCTCAGGCAGACGGTGCCTGCGGGTGAATAGGATGAATATAAGAACACTGCTTTTTGATGTGGATAACACTCTCTACGATGCCCATTGCGGGGTCGAGGAAGAGATGAACAGGAGGATCAATATCCTCGTCTCAGATCGTCTGGGCATCAGCACCGAAGAAGCCATAGAGATGAGAAAGGTTTTTCTGCCTGAATATGGTACCACCCTCCGCTGGCTCCAGGTCTGTCACGGTCTGGAGGATGCAGAGGCCTATATGGAGCATGTTCATCCCGAGAATATCAAGGAATACCTCTGTGAAAATCCAGAGTTGAGAGAGATGCTTCAAAAGACAAGCTGCCGCCTGGAAATATTGACGAACGGACCCGAGTTCCATGCCCGCAGAGTCTTGAAAGCCCTGGGGATCAATGATCTTTTTCCCCATATGTATGCTTTGGAGTGGATGGGATTCCTGGGAAAACCCTATACTTCAGCCTACGAGAAGGTTCTTGCTCATATGGGCGAGTCGGCCGATACCGTTCTGTTTCTGGATGATAAGGAAGTGAACCTGGAGGCCTTTGCCCGGCTGGGCGGACACGGCATAATCGTCGGTCCTGATAAGGGATCAGGGAAATTTCCCTGGATTCGGGATATAGTCGATTTAGATAAGATACTTCCCGCCTGCTGCGGGATGACTTAAAGAGGTTGATTAATGATTAAAAAACCCATCCCCGGTGATACTAAAAAGTCCATGCTGAAGGCCCGCTCCCGTGACCGGCGCTACCACTTTGTCATGGCCGGAGGTGCCGTGAGAGGCGTCCTTATTCAGGGGAGCAGAATGCTCCGTGAAATGCAGCTGAACCATAATCTGGGTGTCCTTGAGAGTATTGTTCTCGGTCAGGCCTATCTCGGTACGGCTCTCATCGCTTCAGGGCTGAAAGAGGATGGGCTGATTCAGTTTAAGGTGGAGTGCGGAGGTCCTTTGAAGGGCCTCTCTGTAGAGGCCGATTCCCATGGTACGGTGAGAGGATTTCTGATGGAAAATCCGATTCCTCTGGAAAGAGTGCCCGAGACTCTGGATACGTCCTTGCTTTTCGGTCCTGGTTTTCTTTCGGTGACCCGCTACACGGGAGATCTGAATAAGGCCTTTACCGGGCAGGTTGAGCTTCGATCTGGCCGTCTGGCCGAAGATCTGGCCGCCTACTATGAAGAATCTGAACAGATACATACGGTCTTTAACCTCAGTGTCCATCTGGAAACCACCGGCGAGGTCTCCGGCGGTGCTGCCTTGTTCCTTCAGGCCATGCCCGGGGCAGATGAACATGTTCTGGACATGGTTCAGGATGCCATTCTGGAGATTCCCTCTTTGAGCCGCACATTCACGGCCGAAATGGATGTTCATGAATTTCTCGATACCTATCTGGCCGATTTTCAACCCGATCTTTTAGCGGATAAGCGGGTAGAATTCATGTGCGGATGCAGCAAGTCCAGATTTGAAAAATTCCTGGCCAATCTTTCACCTGCCGAACAGAAAGAAATTGTGGATAATGGTCCATTTCCAGTGATCACAACCTGCCATAATTGTAATACCTCTTATGATTTCAGCAGAAATGAATTGGAGTCTTTATTTAAACTGGGATAAATAATAGTACCATTCCGGCATGTCCATCTCTTATAATGAGTAGGGGATGGGCTCTTTTCTCATCAAATAGTCTGTTCCAGAGGATATTCTTATGAAAAACAGATTTTTCCAGCTCTCTTTGGTCCTTCTTTACCTTTGGTTCAGCCTAGGTTCATGCATATCCATGGATTCTCAGCTCAACAGGAGTGATGAAATCTCCTCAGCCTCCTGGAGTGATCCCGACATGGGAGCCGGTTATCAGGAGCCGCCGCTGCCTAAAATCAGGGAAGAGGGGTTGAATAACCAGGAAATAAACAGCATGCAGGTATACCGGGATAATATCCGGGCCATTGTCAATGTGACAACAGTCAATCTCTATCAATCCCGTTTTGCCGGTTCCTACTCTCAAGAGGGGAGTGGTTCTGGTGTCATCGTCTCGGACAAAGGGTATATTCTGACAAACAAACATGTCATCGCCGATGCCGATTTTGTGGTGGTGACTCTCTATGACGGCACAAATTATCAGGCCAGGACCATCGGGAGCGATGCCGAAAATGATCTGGCTGTTATTAAATTCGAACCTGTCGGAAGAACTCTGCAGACCATTATTGCGGGAAGCGCCAAAGACCTTCAGGTGGGGCAGCAGGTCCTGGCACTGGGAAATCCTTTCGGTCTGGAAGGAACTTTGACTCTGGGGGTTGTCTCGGGAATCAACAGACCGCTTCAATCAAAGGACGGATTCCTCCTCAAGGGGATGATACAGACCGATGCAGCCATCAATCCCGGTAATTCCGGGGGGGCTCTCCTCAATTCCAGGGGAGAGCTGATAGGCATCAATACTATGATTATCAGCCCCGGTGGAAACGGCAGCGTAGGGATAGGTTTTGCCATCCCTGTCGAGACGGCCCTGCGGGTGATACCTGAATTGATTGAAACAGGACGGGTCAACAGGGGGTGGATTGAGATAGAAGCCCTGTCCATGACAGCTAATCTGGCTCGGCAGCTGAGTCTTCCTTTTATCAAGCCCGGTATTCTGGTGACATCCGTACTTCCTGAGGGAAACGCGGAACAGGCTGGACTGAAGGGGGGAGACCAGCGTCGGAGTGTCGGCCTGGGCCTGAACAGTATCTCTGTGGGGGGGGATATCATCACCAGAATCAATGGGAAGGAAATCAATAATGTTTTGGATTATTTCAGCGTTCTGGAAAGTTCCCGTCCGGGAGATAAGTATGAAATCGAGTATTTAAGAGGGGGAATCATGGGGCTCACCACGATTGTTCTTTATGAAAGACCTCCCCAGTTTCAATTTTGAAAGCGGAATCCCTAATAAAACAGCTTTGTGGATAGCAGGATCTCATAGCGCTCTGAGAGAGGACCCGGCCCGAACAGATCGAATCCGAAGGTGAATCGAAGGTTTACCGACTTCACTTTCTCCGGAAAAAAGACCAGGTCGCTTCCCAGGCTCATTCGGATGTCTTTCTCCGGAACCAGCTCCCGATTGGAGGGATGGACCATCCCGAAATCCATAAACGGTTGAATCTGAGTCTCCATAACACCCTTCCAATTGAAGAGGCTGACGGGAAGAGTCTGATTCAGAAACAGGCCTCTGTCACCGGAGAGATTAAAATCGGGGATACCCCGCATATACTCTCCCAGGGCATACAGCTCTTCATTGTAGGCGGAGAAGGCTAGAATCCTGTTGTTGTAGGAGAAACGGGAATTGAAGATTGTAAACCATCTGTTAGAGAGAAATAGAGCCCCTTTCAAGCCCTGAGTGGGGACTATCCGGCTCTGCAACTCGGCTTCCCAATTATTTCCCGTCTGAAAATTACCCTTCCAGTCGACCTGATTCCGGCCCCCTTTCTGGTAAATTCCATAGGATTGAGGCTCCCTTTTCAAAGGAGTGCTTCTTGTCTCCATTTTGTCCTTGTAGTTGTAGGTGAACTCAAAGGCCGGAGCCACTTCGTAAAAATAGTCATCTCCCAGGTCAAAGGTTCCTGCCAGGAAAAAATCCGACTTGTTAAAGGTGTAGAAATCGATTATTTCGGTGCCATTTTTTTCAATAATTCTGGCATAGGCCTGACGCCAGAAAAAAGTATAGGAAATACCATTGAAGTAAATATTGGAAAAACCCGTCTCAAGGTTCCAGTAATTGATTTCTAGGCCGGAGTCTACGAAATTCTGCTGAACACCGAATTCTCCATCAATATTGAATTCAACCAGAGACCCCATCACATTGGCATAGTTGATTTTCCACTTGAGAGCCAGGTTGTCATTGGTGTCAAAGGTGGGGACGATCAGTGGAAAAAAGGTCCACCCGTCTTTGACCCTGATCTTCAGAATGTAGGGGATTACACCGTTTTCGGTCTGTTTCAGGGGAACCAGTTCCGTTTCAACGCGTTCAAAGACCCTCAGGTTCAGAAGATCCTGGCCCCTCCTTTCGGCATAGGCATTCATAGAGGCATAGTCGGGAAAGATGAGATCCCCGGGCATATCGAGAAATCTCTCAAGGGCAGATTCCCTGGTTTTCCCTTCGATTTCATAGTGGCTTTGTGCAATGGTATAGACCCCGGGGCCTTCCTGTGAAAACAGTATTCCCGCTGCGAACATCAGGATAGGGAGGATCAGTATTTTTGCACAGTTTCTTTCCATGGAAAGATAGTACAGGAGGGGGTGACACATGGTAAAGGTGCCGCTCCATTCATCAGGCAATCCCTGAAGGGGGAATCCTGCCATCCGGGGGTTCTCTTCATCACCTTCTCCCGATAGAATAAAGACATGAAATTGACAGTATATGTACCCGGACAGCTGTCCTATGAGGAAGCTCTTGACTGGCAGTACGATCTGGTTGATAAACGGCGGGAAGGAGTCATCACGGATACTCTTATCCTGCTGGAACACCCTCCGGTATTGACCACCGGGCGGCGGGAGCAAGAGCATAATATTCTGATAGATGCATCCTCACAGGATATCCCCGTCATCAAGACCAACCGGGGAGGTGAGGTGACCTATCATGGCCCGGGGCAGCTTGTAGGATACCTCATTGTAGACCTTTCATCCTTTTCCCGCCGGGTTAAACAGTTTGTATTCAACCTGGAGGACGTCTTTGTCCGCTTTCTTGACAGAGAGTACGGTATTCAGGCACAGCGCTATGATAAACACCGGGGGGTCTGGGTGGGGGATGATAAAATCACAGCCATCGGGCTGGCTATCGAGAGAGAAATCACAATGCATGGCTTTGCCTTCAATATCAATACGAATCTGGATCATTTCAAGTGGATTGTTCCATGCGGCATTCAGGACAAGGGAGTCACATCCCTGGAAAAAATAACGGGCAAGACACAGGATATGGATCGGATCATACCGGAAATTGCCGGGATCTACAAAGATGTATTCGGATACGATTCCATGGAGATGATTTATGGACGCTGAGAACACCGGGGATAAGGTCCTTCGGAAACCGGACTGGCTGAAAATTCCCATCCGCCGGGGAAATAATCTGGCCTACGTGGAAGACCTTTTAAAGGATTCCACTCTGAATACGGTCTGTAAAGAAGCCAACTGTCCCAACCGGATGGAGTGTTACAGCAACAAAACAGCGACCTTTATGATCCTGGGCAGTGTTTGTACCAGGGGGTGCTGCTTCTGCAATGTAGAGGGAGGAATCCCTCAATGTGTGGATCCCGAAGAGCCCCGGAAACTGGCTGAAGCGGTGAAGGCCCTGGGCCTTAAATTTGCAGTGGTCACTTCTGTGACAAGAGATGATCTTGAAGATGGTGGAGCCTCTCATTTTGCCCTTGTCATCCAGGCCGTTCATGCTCTCGAGCCTGCTGTGGGTATTGAGGTTCTTATTCCCGACTTTCAGGGTAATAAGGCGGCTCTGGGAATTGTTGTTGCTGCCGGACCGGAGATCCTGAATCACAATGTGGAAACCGTACCTTCCCTGTATGCACAGGTCCGCCCCGAGGCCGATTACCGTCAGTCTCTGGAGCTTCTGGGACGTGTCAAAAAAATGGATTCCCGTATTTATACAAAGTCCGGACTCATGCTGGGTTTGGGAGAGACGGAAGATGAAGTCCTGAGTGTTCTGGAGGATCTCCGAAAGTCAGAGGTCGATTTTCTGACCATGGGACAGTACCTGGCTCCCTCCAAAAAACATCTGAGTGTCAAAAAATATATAAGTCCCGAGACTTTTGACCGTTACCGGGAAAAAGCCCTGCTTATGGGGTTTAAAGGAGCTGCCTGTGCCCCCTTTGTCCGCAGTTCCTACAATGCATCGCTTATGCTGGACGCCGTGAAATAAGAAGATCAGTATTCTTCCTGGTCTTCCCGGTCCAGGAAGGATTGGTATTTTTTATATAAGCCCCTAAACTGATCATAGGTCAGCCCCAGGGCATGGGCGGCCTTTTTCTGGCTGAAACGGTTCTCTTCCAGAGCCCGGCGGATAAACCTTAATTCCACCTCCAGGATATGATCTCTGTATTCAATCAGAGGTATTTCCTTTTCATCCGGGGTATCAGAGATTCCAGGTGCGTCTTCTTCTTCGTCCCTGTTCAGGGTCTGGTAGGGGTTGTTGAAGGGATTCAGATTCATCTCTTCAATCAAACCCCCTTCCGTCTTATAGACCGCCCTTTCCACTGCATTTTTCAACTCCCTGATATTCCCGGGCCAGGAATAATCCCTCATCTTCTCTATCAGCTTTGCAGAAAATTCGGGGATTTCGGGCTTTCCCATTTCCCGGGCCATTCTCATGGCAAAATGCCCCGCCAGCAGGGCGATATCGGTGCTGCGGTAGCGCAGGGGCGGAAGGTAGAGTACCTCAAAAGAGAGGCGGTCCAGAAGGTCTTTCTTGAATTTCCCTTCCCGGCAGAGAGCAGGCAGATCGGCATTGGTTGCCCCGATGATTCTGACATCAACCTCCAGCTCTGTAGAACTCCCCACCCGGCTGAATCGGCCGTATTCCACTGTCCGGAGGATCTTTTCCTGGACCTCTATGGGGACAAGACCAATTTCATCGAGAAAGAGAGTTCCCCCATGGGCCTCTTCAAATCGCCCTTTCCGCATCTTTCCTGCTCCGGTAAAGGAGCCTGATTCATGACCGAAGAGTTCCGACTCTATGAGAGACGGGGGAAGGGCGGCGCAGTTGACGGGGATATAGGGATACTTCCAGCGGCTGGAGAGGAAATGCAGACGCGAGGCTGCCAGCTCCTTCCCGGTGCCTCTCTCTCCCACAAGGAGAACCGGTCTGTCCACCCGGGCGGCAAGGCTTAGATTTTGCTGAAAGTCCATGAATTCTGCCGATTCCCCCAGGGCATCGGCAGAAGGATTGGTTTCAATGCTCATTGGTCTATTGTACTGATAAATGGTTAAAAATACCAATAAAAAATTCATTCCTTGAAAATAGGAGAGTGATAAGCCGCATAAGACCCTGTCTTTCGGTGAATGGGAAGTTGGCACAAATATTGCGATAGTATAAGTGAAACATTACTATTGTTTATCTTCCCTTTGGGAATCGAAGCCGGGAAGAGAGACACAGGAGGAAATGATGAGTATTTTTTCTAGATTCAGAGATATTGTAAACTCTAACATCAATGACATTCTGGACAAAGTGGAGGATCCTGAAAAAATGATCCGTCTGATGATTCAGGAAATGGAAGATACCCTGGTGGAGCTGAAGTCATCCTGCGCCGGCAAAATGGCTTCCAGAGCCGAGATCAACAGGGAAAAGGATTATCTTGAAAAGACCCTGGAACGCTGGGATGGCAGAGCCCGTCTTGCCCTTGAAAAGAACAGGGAAGACCTGGCTCGGGAAGCTCTTCTGGAAAAGAAGAACAGCCAGAATCAGATTGATCTGATGAACAAAGATCTGGAGCACTTTGCCAAGCTTATTGACGAGTGTAAATCCAATATTCTACAATTGGAACAGAAACTGGAAGAGGTTCGTCAGAAGAATAAAATTCTGATTCAGAGAGGCCGCCATGCCGCCGAAACAAAGCAGGCCCGAACGGTCATGAAACAGGCCGATGGAAGTCATGCCTTTCAAAGATTCAATGAGCTTGAAAAGAAGGTTGAAATGATGGAAGCGGAAGCTGAAATGTCCTCTTATGGATTATCCGGTGGTCAGAACAGCTCCATCGAACACGAATTTGATAAACTGGAGTCAGAGACCGAGATTGACGAGGAGCTGGCTGCCTTGAAGAAGTCCATGAAGGGAAAAGAGTAGATTATGCAAGCAGTCTGGATCGTCGCTATCGCCGTGGGAATCCCGGTTTTAAGCGGTACAATTACCCGCATTACAAAACTATACTACGCAAACAGAGATAAAGAGCGGGAAATCAGCCGCGGCGCCGAATCAGAATCATTGGAAGATATTCAGGCTGGAATAAAAGAACTGAAGAGGAGGGTGGGGAATCTTGAAACCATCCTCCTGGATCAGGAAAATCGAACACAATAACGCTTTTTTAAGAAGAGCGGTTTGAGTATAAGAGGAGATCGAAATGATGGCTTATACAGCACAAAAACTGTACCGTTCCCGGAGAGGTAAAATCTTCGGTATTTGTCAGGGAATTGCCGACTGGCGGGATCTGCCTGTGGAATACATCCGTATTTTTATGATTCTGGCCTTTCTGTTCACCGGATTCTTTCCGGTGGGAATTCTATACTTTCTGGCAGCTCTGATTCTTCCTATGGAACCGGAAGGGTTCAAATCCGCCAGTTCCTTCAGGCAGGAGGAATTCAGCCGGAAAGACCAGTATGAAAATGTCCGCCGTGAATATAGTGATTTGAAAGATCGTGTCAGGAATATGGAAGGCAGAGTCTTTGACAAGGAACGGGACTGGGACGAAAGGTTTAAGAAAGAGAAGAAATAAGTCCTTTCAATTGGAATACCGGCTGATCTGATCACAGATTGCCGGTTCTTTTTGCCCCCCGGGCTTTCAGCTTTTCAGGTATCCCAGATTATCGGAAATTTTCCCGGCCCCTTCTTTTACTTTCAAGGCCAGCTTTTTCATTTTTTCTTTTGTCATCCTCAATGACGGTCCAGAAATACTGAGGGCACCACAGATGACTCCCTTGTTGTCAAAAATAGGGGCTGCAACGCAACGAACACCGGGTTCATTTTCCTCCAGGTCAAAGGCCCATCCATTTTTTCTGATCTCAATCAGTCTTACTTCCAGTTCTTCAGGAGTGGTGACAGAATATTCTGTTCGAGCTGTCCAGTCGGCGTGTTCCAGCATGCGCTCTTTTTCATCATGGCCCATATTTGCCAGGATCACTTTCCCAACACCCGTGCAGACTACCGGAGCAAATCGCCCTTGAGCAGAACCCATGGCTACCCTGAGTGCCAGGGGGGATTCTATTTTATCAAGATAGAATACCTGATGGTTTTCCATGGAAGCAAGGTGTATTGTCTCCTTCGAGTATTCGGCCAGTTCTTCCATGACAGGAAGTGAAGCCTTGTGGATATCCAGGCGGTTCAGTGCTTGTACACCAACCTGGAAAAGCTTCAGTGTGAGTGAATATTTCTCATTGTTTCTGTTCTGGCTGACATAACCGAGACCAGAGAGTGTATTCAGGAATCGGTAGACCGTACTCTTATTCCCGTCCACTGCGGCGGCCAGTTCGGTCACACCCACCTCTTCCTGGGCAGAGAGGGTTTCCAGCAACTTCATCGTTTTTAATACGGATAATACAGGCTCGGCGGTTTTCATCATAAGGGTATTTTACATTGATGCTTTCCCGTTTGTATATATTAATTGAAATAGAATAAAACTTTGTTTCAAAAAGGCGTCCCTTCTCTATTCAATGAAGGGACGCCTTTATTCTTATTTATTGATATTTCTGAAGGTCAGAAGCATAAGCAATCTGTAAAAGTGCTTCTTGATTTCCTTTCCAGTTCTACAGGCCTTCAGTTTCCGGCTTATTTCCATATTCTTTTCCATTTCAAGCCGGCCTTCGTGGAACAGTATTTCAAAGTCGTGAAGATTTTCGTACATTCTCTTTCTCCCTGACAGATTCCCGGTAGAATCTTGTCATATTACTCAGGGTTAGAAATTGAAAGCAGGGGTTCACCGTTTAGATTCTTTCATTCACCGGCTCCCTACTTTGTCCATTTTCTTTTATGCAGATCTGTCGCCCTTCGGCGGGTGCAGTATCCATCAGATAGCTAGCTGATGTGTTCATTTCTCTCATTTCAATATTCATTAATTTACCTCCTGTTATTATGTCTGATTCAAGGACAATTCGCCTTTTCCCTAGAATCACACAGGTCAAAAAAAACCCCCCGGAATGGTTCCGGGGGGTTGTTACTTCATGATTCTTTAAAACCAAAGTTGGAATTCCCGGAAATAGTACAAATAAATAGTGACAGTAAATTTTCTGTCAGAAGCTGATAAACAGGGTCGGTATGTTGTCATATTTCCTTCCTCCATGGTTGGTTTTTAATAGTTTTATCATAGTGATGCATAATGAACAAGTGTTTTCTGCAAAAAAGTGAATTTATGCTTGCGTCTAACGGGATGACCCCCTGCTGATCTCTTCGAATGGACAGGAAGCTGTTCACTCCACTTGATCCAAATGAGTTCTATGGATAACCTTGACTCTATCATGAATCGTACAGATCTGATCACACTTATACAGAAGAAGGGGCAATTCTCATTTTCCCGTTCCGGAGGTCCCGGGGGGCAGAATGTCAACAAGGTCAATACAAAGGTCCTTTTGACTGTTGCTCTGGATGAATTGGCGGGATTGGATGAATCTGAGCTATTGATGATCAGGGAAAAACTCAGCTCCCGGTTGAACAGCAGCGGGGAACTCTTTATTCAGCTCCAGGAGGAACGTTCCCAGTTGATGAACAGGGAACGAGCCGTAGAAAAAATGGCTGATCTTATCCTGGAATCGCTGATAGTACAAAAAAAAAGAAGAAAAACAAGGCCTTCGAGAGGGGCCAGGCAGAAGAGGCTGGATGGAAAGAAGATACAGGGGAACAAGAAAAAAAACAGGGGCAGCATCTCAATTGATGATTGAGTTCTCCCCCTGTCTTCTTTTAGAAATGATTCTACTCGGGATTCTTTTCCATAAGCTGGTCTTTGAGGTGATTGAAGGATTCGCCGTTGGCTTCAATGGAAACGATGTCCTCTCCCTCAGACTTTAAGACAAGAGTCTTGACGTTTCCGCCCAGGAGGCTCACATCCAGGTCCAGATTTCCCGCATTATCCACCTCTATTTTACCGCTCATTTCTTTGAATCCAAAAATGATTTCTTCATCAACCTCGGTTTCCATCATCTCCGACATGGAATTTGAAAAGTCCTGTACCGGGAATTTTTCAAATTCAATCTTTGCATAACCGGTTTCCATATTCATATCCATGGTTACATTAGCCGGAGTCTCTCCGAACATGGAGGACATAAAAACAAGTCCGAACACAGACAGCACAGCCACAGTGGCCTCGTAAACCTCTTCATCACTGGGTGATGCGGCAAAAAGAGCCGAAGGTAACAGTATGGACAGCATGAGAACTGTCAGTATGATTTTTTTCATTTTGTATTTTCTCCCGGGGATTCGTATTGGAATTGTCTCATAGAAATTGTATGGCAATTTAAGTATTAAATCCATATAGGGGAATAAAAATTATGGAAGGTAATGGCAGCCTGTATGGATCAGCTTTTGTTTCTCTATGGAAATATCTCTCCAACCGGGGTGGTGGTCCTTGATGACATAATCTTCGGCTGCCGGATCAAGAGAGCCCAGGGTCGGCGGTGTCACATACACGGTCAATGGGGGTGAACCCAGGCGGATTTCCTTTTCGATATGATAATGCCCGCAAAAAAGGATGAGAGAGCGCCCGGTGTCACGGATTGTTTTCTGGAACAGTTCCGGGGTCTTATAGGGGTATTTTGTATCCATGACTCTGACGCCGCAGCTGCAGGGCGGGTGGTGCTGAAACAAAAACAGCTGATCATCCTGAATTTCTATTTCCCTCTTCAACCAGAGGATCTGCTTCATTGTCAACCTTTCCGAGGAGCTGTCCAGGAACAGGAGGGATTGTCCCTTCATGGCCACGGCTCCGGTGGTGATAACCTTGGCGGGAAGGTCTTTCAGGTTGAACACTTCCTGCATCATAAACACATTGTCATGATTCCCGGGAGTCAGGATATAGGGGATCTCTGTCGATTCCAGGATCTCTCTGAGCCATGTGTAGATAGATTTACAGCCTTGGGGGTAGCAGACATCCCCGGTATGAATGATTAAATCAACATCCTGCGATCTGATGTCTTCCAGTGTTCGTAAAAATCGATCCCTGTTCTCTATTCCGTCCGGAAACTGATCTTCTTCAGAAATATGTGTATCCGTAATATGAGCGATTTTCAGCATGAATATTTCCTTGTCTTTGGTCAATGACGACTGATCTCTCGTAGATTACACCAGAGATCTCTTTTCATCAATCAAGATTTTTTTATTTAAAATGGTCTATATATTGCAGGGATTTCATTAATAAACAATATTATAACTATGACCAGGAGGTTTTTGAATGATTGAATGGATAGCCGGATATTCACCGGTTCAACAGGCTTTAATTGGAACACTATTCACATATGCTGTCACAGCCCTGGGGGCCAGCATGGTGTTTTTCTTTAAGGTCATAAGCAAAAAAGTACTGGATGGTATGCTGGGATTTGCTGCGGGGGTTATGATTGCCGCCAGCTTCTGGTCTCTACTGGCACCTTCCATCGATATGTCGGAGCAGATGGGTTTGATTCCCTGGGTTCCTCCGGTTCTCGGTTTTCTTGCCGGGGGTGTCTTTTTAAGACTCGTCGACAAGATCCTGCCTCACCTTCACTTGAACGCTCCTATGACTGAGGTTGAAGGTGTAAAAACAAGCTGGCATAAGAGTATTCTCCTGACCCTTGCCATCACACTGCATAATATTCCTGAAGGTCTGGCCGTGGGTGTCGCCTTTGGTGCCGTGGCTGCAGGGATTCCCTCCGCTTCTCTCGCCGGGGCTGTGGCTTTGGCTTTAGGAATCGGGATTCAGAATTTCCCCGAAGGGGCGGCCGTTTCCATTCCTCTCAGACGGGAGGGATTGTCCAGAACTAAGTCATTCCTGTATGGGCAGGCATCAGGGGTTGTGGAACCGATTGCGGGAGTGTTGGGAGCTCTGCTTGTTCTTGTCATGCAGCCAGTCCTTCCCTATGCTCTTTCTTTTGCGGCAGGAGCCATGATTTTTGTTGTGGTTGAAGAGGCTATCCCCGAGTCTCAAAGCTCGGGGAATACTGATATTGCCACCATGGGAGCGATGATCGGATTTGCCGTTATGATGACCCTGGATGTCGCCCTGGGTTAGTCATCATCATCCCAGCTGCTGAGTTTTTGTTTGATACCCAGGCGGCGGAGTCTCTTTTTTTGTACTTCTTCTTCCTGGGCCTTTTCTTTCTTGAGACGCAGGTCTTTCCTCTGCTGCTCTTCCTCTTTGGCTTTCATCCAGGGAGGAGCATTGGTATCATCGGTTTTGGAAACAATTTTAATTTTCCCTGGCATTTTCGTATTGCTGATGATTGTTTTTGCCAGGTCTTCAGGCTTGACCTTGGCTCCCGTTAAGGAGGCATCAGTCATATCCGTACCCCTCAGGTCGCTGTCTGTCAGGTTGACCCGTTCCAGTTTGGCTCTGCTGAGATTCGTATTGATCAGTGATGCAAGGGAGAGATCGGCATCATTCAGATTGGCTCCTCTGAGATCAGCTCTGCTGAGGTCGGCCTTTGAAAGCTGAGCATGCTCGAGCTTGGCAAATCGAAGGTCTGTTTCAACCAGATTAGCGCCTGTCAAATTGGCTCTTGTAAGATTAATCTCTTTCAATTCCAGTCCGGAAAGGTTAATTCCTTTCAGATTTGCCTTGAACAGGGGGCCGTTACTCAAATTGAATTTATTCCAAATGATAATATTCTCTTCTTCCAGAGCTCTCTTAATCATTTTAAGTTGACGTTCGTTACCAAAAAAATCAGGTTGTTCACCAAGTATCATAGGGGTCCTTCTCTCTCATATATGTGCGGATTCAAAGGGCTTATTCTTAAAATCAACGGCTGATTGTATAGGAAGTAAGAGGGGAAAAGCAACGTCTTATCCTCCTTAAACAGTATTATTCGGGAAAAACTGCGGGAAAGGACTCAAAACTGTTTTTATCATTAGGATTATTCTATAGTATTGAATCACAAGTAAATTACTGGGGGGGACCCGGGGTTCCGGGCCGTTTCAAAAAGATAAGGAAGAAAATAATGAGTGAAGTACAGAACAGTATCACTGCCGATTTTGTATTAAAAAGACAGGACGGTACCCTGATCGATAGTTCCGAGCATAGTGGAGCCATGAATTTTATTGAGGGCCTGAATATGATGGTTCCCGGTATCGAGAAAGCCTTGAAAGGTCTGGAAGAGGGGACCCAGTTTGATATCACCCTGGACCCTGCCGATATGTACGGCCTCAGAGAAGAGTCCAAAGTCATGGAAGTTTCTGCCAGCGATTTTCATGGTGCTGCCTCGGAACTGGAAGTCGGTACGATCATAGAAGCCCACACTGCTGAAGGGAAACAGCTGATGACTGTGAAAACCATCGAAGGGGACAAGATCCTCCTTGATGCCAATCACCCCCTGGCGGGAGAAAGCCTGCAGTTCAGTGGTACTCTCCAGAATGTCCGTCCGGCAACAGAAGAAGAACTCTCTGCCCTGTCCAAAGGCGG
The DNA here is from genome assembly GCF_027859075.1 of Oceanispirochaeta sp. NCBI lineage: Bacteria > Pseudomonadati > Spirochaetota > Spirochaetia > Spirochaetales > Spirochaetaceae > Oceanispirochaeta > Oceanispirochaeta sp. The sequence goes on from NZ_JAQIBL010000093.1 coordinate 17,574, forward strand.
CTGCGGTTGCGGTGGTCATGGCGAGGGGTGTGGTGGTCATGGCGAAGGCCACGGAGACGGTGAAGGTTGCGGCTGCGATAGCAAGAGTGAAGGCCAGGATGGTGGCTGCGGCTGCGGCAATCATTAAGCTTCATAAATTACCTGCTCAACGGTCTGACATGGGGTATTTATGCTCCTGCCCAGGCACATGTGACAGGAACTATTGTTAAGTATAATTAAGGGCGCTCAAGTCTGAGCTCTCTTTGTCAGGCCGGATTTTACGGAGACTCCCGGAATCCGGCCCAGCTTTCCTGTCAGAGCACCCAGTTCATCCGTCGTGGACTGAACAATCAGGGTGATGACGGCAATCTTGTTCTCTTCCAGATGGGGGAGACCCATCCTTCCCAGAATAGTCTCAGAGTATTCTGATAATACCTTTTGTACCAGCAGGGCGTGATCCTCTTTATTTTCGATGGTAATCCCCACAAATCCATAACGCTTATCCATTACTCTTCGCCGGGAAGAATTCGTATGGCGCCCTTGTCGGCGGATGAAGCCAGGAGGGCATAGGCTTTCAGTGCCTGACTGACCACTCGGCCCCGTCCGACGGGAGTAAATGCCCTACTTCCTTTGGCTTCTTCTTCCCCGCGGCGTTTTGCCATGTCTTCATCGGATATAAGAAGGTTGATTTTTCTTTCGGGGATATCAATTTCAATCAAATCTCCATTGTGGATAAGAGCAATCTCTCCTCCCGCAGCTGCTTCGGGAGACACATGACCGATGGAGAGTCCTGAAGTTCCTCCCGAAAACCGTCCGTCTGTGATCAGAGCACACTCCTTACCCAGGTGCATGGACTTGAGGTAGGAGGTGGGATAGAGCATTTCCTGCATTCCCGGACCCCCCTTGGGACCTTCATAGCGGATAACGACAACATCTCCCGCCACAATCTCTGCGTCCAGAATAGCTTCACAGGCGGCATCCTGAGAATAAAAGACTTTTGCAGGACCCGTGAATTTGAATACAGATGGATCCACACCAGCGGTTTTCACAATACTGCCGTTCCGGGCAATATTGCCCTTCAGGACACCCAGACCTCCGTCTTTGGTATAACAGTTCTCCCCGTTCCGGATGCATCCGCCCGCCCTGTCTGTATCCAGGTCTTTGTAATAGTTCTCCTGGCCGCCCATGACCAGGCATTTCTTTCTTCCCGGAGCGGATGTGTAAAACTTTTTGACTTCATCAGATGTATCGGGAGACATGATATCATAAGTCCGGAGTACCTCTTTGAGGCTGGAGCCGGCCACATGGCCCGACTCTGTCTGGAGAAGCCCCAGGCGGCCCAGTTCTCCCAGAATCCCCATGATCCCTCCCGCCCGGTGTACATCTTCAATATGGTATTTGGGGGAGTTGGGGGAGACCTTGCTCAAACAGGGGACCTTTTTTGACAGATCATTGATATCATCCATTGTGAATTCTATTCCCGCAGACCGGGCGATAGCCAGAATATGGAGGACCGTATTGGTGGAACCGCCCATGGCTATGTCCAGGCTCATGGCATTCTTATAGGCATCCAGGGAGGCAATGGAACGGGGAAGAACTGAATCATCTCTGTCCTGGTAGTAGGCGTATGTATTTTTAACAAGAATAGATGCCGCTTTTTTGAAGAGGCCCAGGCGGTTGGTATGGGTCGCCAGCATGGTGCCGTTTCCAGGGAGCCCCAGCCCCAGAGCTTCCACCAGGCAGTTCTTGGAGTTGGCCGTAAACATACCCGAGCAGGAACCGCAGGTCGGACAGGCAAGCTGTTCCACTATGGAAACAACTTCATCAGACACGGATGTATCCGCACCCATCACCATGGAATCTATCAGGTCCAGACCCTTGCCGTCAGACATGCGCCCGGCTTCCATGGGGCCTCCGGATACAAAAATAGCAGGTATATTCAGCCTCATGGCGGCCATAAGCATCCCAGGAGTGATCTTGTCACAGTTGGATATGCAGATCATAGCATCGACCTTGTGGGCATTGCACATGTATTCAACACTGTCGGCTATGACTTCTCTTGAGGGCAGGGAATAGAGCATTCCGTCATGGCCCATAGCAATTCCATCATCGATAGCTATCGTATTGAACTCGGCGGCAAAGCAGCCCTGCTCTTCGATATAGCCCTTCACTTTTTGTCCGATATCGTGGAGGTGGGTGTGGCCGGGGACAAACTGGGTAAAAGAGTTGACGACGGCGATAACCGGTTTATCCATCTGCTCTTCTGTCATCCCGTTCGCTCTCCAGAGGCTTCTGGCTCCCGCCATGCGGCGTCCGTCTTTTGTTTCTGAACTTCTCCATGCTCCGGCCATATATATACTCCTGTGTCTGTTAATTTAACCTTTCTTTGACTGATCAGTATAAACCTATCGCCGGTGAAATCAAGGCGAGGTCTGGTGAAAAATAGAGGATGGGTTGTTGCAATAACTGCAATATTTATTATTCTATGGAATCAATGACCTACTATGGTTAAACTGGTTACTAGAGATGAAAATGAAGGATACAGTATTGAAAAAGAAAACCATCGCACTTGTGGCTCACGATAACAGAAAAGAAGACCTCATCGAATGGGTGGAATGGAACTACGAGATTCTGATTGATCATAAATTGATCTGTACAGGGACTACAGGGAAACTGGTTGAAAAGGCGATCAGGAAAAAGCTTGCCTTTGAAGCTGAGCATGATCTGAACATTATCAAGTTGAAGTCGGGTCCTCTGGGAGGGGACCTGCAGCTGGGTGCCCTGATCTGCACTGGTGAGGTAGACCTGATCATCTTCCTCTGGGATCCTATGCAGCCCCAGCCTCATGACGTGGATGTCAAAGCCCTGTTGCGCATTTCTGTCCTCTACAATCTTCCCATTGCCAATAACAGGGCCACTGCGGATTATCTGATCTCCTCTCCCTTGTTTGACGGTGATGAGTACGAGCCTGTTTTAAAAGACTACTCTACCTATATTAACAGGATGGGCTGAATGACCCAGCAGGATCTGATAGCCCTGTCAGAAGTTTCTTTGTTCAATAATGTGGATATTCTGGATCTGGAACACTTCTTTAAGGACTTTTCTGTCCAGACTCAGACCTATGATGATGCACAATTGATTGCTCAGCAGGGAGAGCTGTACATTGAGCTGATCTTCATTCTTCATGGAAAAGCGGCAGCTTCCATGACGGCTCCCAATGGGAAAGTGGTCCGTCTTGAAACATTGCAGGGTCCCTGTGCCGCCGCGTCGGCGGTGCTTTTTTCCAGCCAGAAGGCCCTTCCTGTGACCCTTCATTCCATCCAATCTTCCCAGATTCTTCGAATTCCGGAAGACACCATAGTGACGCTGATGCAGAGCTTCCCCGCTTTCCTGCGGGCTTACCTCCGGGAGAATGGGGACAAACTTCTTTTTCTGGCTGAAAAAATCAGACTGTTTCAGTTCAAGTCACTGAAACAGAAGCTCATAGGTCACTTCCTGATGCTTGCGGCGAGACAGGAGCGGGATGAGATAGAAATGGTTTATTCCCGGGAAGACCTGTCTCAGTTGATGGGGGTCGCCCGGCCCAGTCTAAGCCGGGAGTTTTCAAATTTGGTGAATGCCGGTCTGATTGAAGCCAAGGGGAAGAAGGTCCGTTTCATCAATAAAGCGGGTTTGATGAAAATGCTGCAGGAGGAATAAAAAAACGGCTCCTTCTTCCCGTCTCTGAGAACAGAGACTCTAAAGGAGCCGTTTCCTTAGATTTCTGAGTGATCAGGCACCCATAAACAGTTTGATATCGTCTTCCACTTCACCAATTCCGGCAATGCCGAAGTTTTCAATGAGAACATGGGCCACATTGGGGCTGAGGAATGCAGGGAGGGTTGGTCCCAGGTGGATGTCTTTGACACCCAGAGATAAGAGGGCGAGGAGAACGATAACAGCCTTCTGCTCATACCAGGCAATGTTGTAGCTGATAGGCAGGTCGTTGATGTCGTTCAGTTCGAATACTTCTTTCAGTTTAAGTGCGGTGACAGCCAGGGAGTAGGAGTCATTGCATTGACCCGCATCCAGAACCCGGGGGATTCCGCCAATATCGCCAAGGGGCAGTTTGTTATAGCGGTATTTGGCGCAACCAGCCGTCAGGATAACAGTGTCATCAGGAAGCTCTTTGGCGAACTCGCTGTAGTAGTCTCTGCCTTTCATTCTTCCATCACATCCGGCCATAACAAAGAAGCGTTTGATCGCACCGGATTTTACCGCAGCCACAACTTTATCTGCCAGAGCCAGGACCTGGGCGTGGGCAAATCCGCCGATAATGCTTCCGGTTTCAATTTCTACGGGGGGAGCACATTTTTTGGCTGCCTCGATGACCGCAGAAAAATCCTTGTCTCCATTGTCCAGTTTTGCACTGAGGATCTTCACTCCGGGATATCCGGCGGCTCCCGTGGTGTACATTCTGTCGATGTAACTGGCTTTGGGAGGGGTGATACAGTTGGTCGTCATCAGGATGGGACCATTGAAGGAGGCGAACTCTTTGTCCTGTTTCCACCAGGCGTTTCCATAGTTTCCAACAAAGTGGCTGTATTTTTTAAAGGAGGGGTAGTAGTTGGCAGGAAGCATTTCGCTGTGTGTATAGACATCTACTCCCGTACCTTCTGTCTGTTTTAACAGGCTTTCCATGTCCCTCAGGTCATGTCCTGATATAAGGATTCCGGGATTGCTGCCTGTACCGATATTCACCTCTGTAATTTCAGGGTTGCCGTAGCTTTCTGTATTGGCTTTATCCAGGAGTGCCATGACTGAAACTCCCTTGGCTCCGGTTTCCAGAGTCAGAGCAACCAGATCATCGACAGACAGTGAGTCATCAAGGGTAGATAAAAGGGCCTTGTACATAAATTGAAGGACTGATTCGTCCTGCTCTGCCAGATGGTCCGCGTGGTAGGCATAGGCGGCCATTCCTTTCAGGCCGATGATGATGAGTTCCCTCAGGGAACGGATATCTTCGTTTTTGGTCAGCATGACACCGACTTTTTCGCCCTTTTCCTGCATTTTCGCAGAATCCAGTATAGTAAAAGTAGACGCATCATGGAGCTTCGAGGGAACAAGACTGCCCAGTTCACCCTTGAGTTTATCTCTGATGGCCAGGCTTTCGATGATGGTTGCTACAAAGACATCATTATCAAAGTTGGCATTGGTGATGGTCATGAACAAGCCGCGCATGATCGCCTGGTCTGCCTCGGGGAGTGGTTTCCCCTGCATTCTGGCGGGGCCTGCCACCTGGGCTATTCCTTTCAGGGTGTAGATCAGTAGATCCTGAAGTGCTGCTGTTTCGGGTTCTTTACCGCACACACCTCTTATCTCACATCCCGTACCCTTGGCCGCTTCCTGACATTGAAAACAAAACATACTCATACATAAACTCCTTGATTCCCTGATCCTCAGTGGATCCCAGGGGAATCTATATTTCCTGTTGATAAAGCAAGTATAGGCAGGCATTATAAAGCATGCGGTAACAGATGTTACATAAAACGGTAAATAGGTAATAAAATACCGAATTATATGGAATCATCCAAAGAACATTGATGAACAGGATGTCATAATAATTCTAACTCATCCCTCTGGTACAATCAAAATATAAAAATTAAGATGAAACCATGAAAACCACCTACCATACTCACTGTGATTTCTGTGACGGCATTGCCGATCCCGAGACTGTCGTCAAAACAGCCATTGAAAAGGGGATGGACGTACTGGGATTTTCCTCACATTCTCCTCTGGAAGGGGAAGACTGGACTCTCTCCGCATCGGATGTGAGTGTCTATGTAGGGAAGATCAAAGAGCTTCAGAAAAAATATAAGGATCAGATCCTCGTTATGGTGGGGATGGAGCGGGATTTTATTGCCTCCGAGCCTTGCTGGACCCCCGGCCGCTGGGAAGATCAGCCTCTGGACTATGTGATTGGTTCGGTTCACATGGTGTACTCTGAAAAATTGGACCGCCTTATGTCGGTGGACAATCGGGTAGAGCTGCTTCTGAAGCTGATTGACAAGGGGTATGACGGGAATGCCCGGAAAATGGTGGAAGATTACTATGATACACTCTTGCTGATGATCCAGAGGGAGCAGTTTGATTTTCTGGGGCATCTGGATGTGGTGAAGAAAAGAAACAAGGCTCTCAGTTTTTTCAATGAAGAGGATCACTGGTATCAGAAAAAGGTCAAATCTGTTCTGGAGCTTCTCAGAAAAAAAGAAATCCCCCTGGAGATCAATACGGGAGGGATCTTCAGAGGGGCGACGGATAGCCTTTACCCGTCACAACCTATTCTGAGGGAGTCATTCAAAAAGAATATTCCCATTGTGATCAGCAGCGATTCCCATGATCCCCAGCATCTGGACAGCGGGTTTGATCTGGCCCGGGAAGCCGCTCTGGATGCTGGATATAGGGAACAGTTGATCCTGGACCTGGATGGCTGGAGGAGTATTCCCCTTTAATGACCAGATGAAAATCAGTCAAAAACGATGGTTTTGTTGCCAAATACCAGAATCTTATGCTCCAGATGGAGTCTGACCCCTCGGGAGAGCACACTCTTTTCCAGATTTCGTCCCTTCTCGACAAGATCACTCACATTGTCCCTGTGATTCACCCGGGCTACGTCCTGGGCGATGATGGGTCCCTGATCCAGATCTTCGGTCACATAGTGACTGGTGGCTCCGATGATTTTTACTCCTCTGGAAAAGGCCTGATGATAGGGTTTCGCCCCCACAAAGGCCGGCAGGAAGGAGTGGTGTATGTTGATGATTTTGCGGGGGAAGGCATCGATGAAGGTTCCCGATAGAATCTGCATATAACGGGCCAGGACAACCAGGTCAATCTTCTCTTTCTTGAGGAGAGCTATTTCCTGCTGTTCCACCTCTTTCTTTGTCTCTTTGGTTACGGGAAAGCAGTGAAAGGGAATCTTGAAATATTCGGCTATGGGCCGGCAGTCTTCATGATTAGAGAGGATCATCTTAATCTCTCCATTATGCTCGCCTGCCCTGTTTTTGAGGATGAGCTCATACAGGCAGTGGTCGTATTTTGAGACCAGGATGGCCATTTTTGCTCTTTCTGTTGAAAACTCAAGACGCCAGTCCATCGCGAACTTGAGGGCGATCGGTTCAAAGGCAGGCTCAATCTTCCCGGAGGGAATGGCGAAATCACTCAGATCCCACTCTACCCTCATAAAAAACATCCCTGACTCATCATAATGCTGGTCGCAATTCAGGATGTTTCCCTCATACATGGTTATAAAATGAGTTATCTCTGCAACAATTCCCTTTCTGTCTTCACAGGAAAGGAATAGTATGGCTGACTGGTTTTTCATGGTTTTCTCCCAAAACAGGCTTAAAAGATCAGATCGATCCGAGGGGATATTATAGTGAGGATCAAGGATTTTGAACAGCTCTGCTCCGGGTCATGATGAAGGCAGGGCGGCGGCCAGTTCTCTGAACAGATTTCCTCTGTGAAATTCATTGATAAACATGCCGAAGGATGTGGCCCCCGGGGAGAGGAGGACTACTTCTCCGGCTCTGGCCCTGCTGCTGGCCAGGGCGAAGGCTTCTTCCAGAGACGAAAAAGGCCCCCAGTAGGTTTTACCGGATTCCTGAAGGATGGATATTATCTTGGTAGAGGCCGTTCCTTCAAGAAGGTAGATGTCTTGAACCGAGGATAGGACGGGAGCAATCTCTCTGTAATCCAGTTCCTTGTCAGTTCCGCCGCATATCAGGTGCAGAGGGCTGTCAAAGCTTTGGATTCCTGCGGCCATGGCTTCGGGAATCGTGGAGGTCGTATCGTTGTAATAGTGAATGTCCTGATGCCGGGCTACCAGTTCCAGCCGGTGAGGAATCCCGGGGTAGTCTTCCAGCCGGGAGCGGATAAGAGAGGCTTTTTCCCCGAAGAGTCTGGCCACTCCCGCGGCAATGAGGCAGTTCTGCCTGAAATAGAATCCCGGTGTTTTTAACAGAGGCGGCAGCAGAGATTCTTCTTTCCCCTCAAAGTGAAAGAGCCCTTCATTGTCCTGCATGTAGAGTTCTGATTCTCCCTTTTGGGTGGAACCGTAGAACCAGCTGCGGGCTTTGCAGTCTGAGGCAAAGGACCGGCCTCTCTCATCAGCGAGAAACAGGGCATGCTGCCCCCTGGTCTGCCCCTGGTAGATGACCCTCTTGTCATCCACATAATCTTCGAAGGAATTATACATATTCTGGTGATCATTCATGATGTTGGTCAGCACAGAAATCTCCGGATGGAGGAGGTCTCTTCCCTTCAGATCACCCAGCTGCCAGGAGGATAATTCCAGGATGACAGGGTCCTCCTTTTGAAGCTCCTTGAGAAAACTCAGGGGGCTGACGGTGATATTCCCCCCCAGTCGGCAACCCGGATACCGGGCCTTCAAGATATGATGCAGCGCAGAGACCACCGTGGATTTACCCTTGCTCCCCGTGACAGCCAGAATTGGATTGGAGCAGAGGCTCAGAAAGAGGGACAGGTCGGTCTCCACTCTTCCGGAGGCGGCCAGGAAGGGAGACGAGGCGGGAACAGCCGGATTTTTGATCACCAGGTCGGCCTTTTCGAAGTCTTCCATCCGATGCTCATTTAGAACATACCGGATATCCAGATCCTTCAGGCTGTCAATGGTGGGTGCCAGAATGGCGGCGGATCTGAGGTCTGTGGCGGTGACCCGGGCTCCTTGTTCCGCCAGGAATCGTACCGATGCAACGCCGCCGCCGTTCAGTCCCAGCCCCATAACCGTGACATTCATATTCTTAAAATCCTGTGGCTCCATTTCTGTGCTCCTGCTGTGATTCTCTGCATATAATGGTATAATGGGCATAGTACCAGAATAATGAATACTTGCCAAAGGTGGGAGAAGCTTAAAATGTCATTCAAGTTCAGATACTTATTCATCATCCTTATCACTCTGGGAGCCGCCGTCGTTCAGGCGGAAAGTTCTGCCGAAATCGTGTATGCCGAAGGGGAGGGATTTACCATTGTCCGGAAGGGTCAATCCCTTTATTACGACCTCTATGAAAGCTCCGTTGAAGGAATGATTCTTCAAGGGGGAGACCTCGTCCTGACAGAAGAGAGTACCTGGGTAGAAATTCAGATAGGAGGATCGGCCACCCTCATTAAAATTGCCGAGAATACGACTTTTACCCTCAAGTCCCTTCAGAATGAGGGGGGAATCTTCAAGGTTTCCTACGGCCGTGTGAGAGCCCGGGTTGAAAAGCTCATCGGGGATACTCCCTTCTGGATGGAAGGTGCGGATACAGTCGCGGGAGTCAGGGGGACAGATTTCGGATATGATCTTTTTTATGATGAGGCTTCTCCTGAAAAGAAAAATGTCAGCGTCTACTGCTTTGACGGGAAGGTTGAGGTTGTTCGCCGCCTGGAGACTCCCGAAGGGGAGGACTTTCAGGCTGATTCGTCCTTTGAAAAGGGAAAAGAGAACACTTCTACCGTGATTCTGAGAAAAAACGAAATGGTTTCGGTGTACAGTGAAGATAGAACCGCCCCGCTGGACAAAAAAAGAATACAATCAGAGGTGAAAGAGTTCTGGGAAATCAATGACTTTAATTATGAGCCGGCACCCGAAGCAAAAACCGCGTCTCAGGGCAGTTTTCAAACCTTTCATAATGATGCGGATCTCCTGAGAAGAGGGGCCTTATATTCCTCAATCACGGGAGCCCTTATTGTCGGTGCGGGTTTAACGGCTTATTGGGGGGCAGATGATATTAATACAGGCATCGGTCTCTCCGTGGTGGGGTCATCCCTTATTACCGCCGGAGGCTACTTTCTGATCCGCTCTCTAATCATCCCCTAGATCTTTGAGGCTGCGTTCCATCCCCACAATCAGCCAGTTTCCTTTTTTCTGTTCTTCCAGGGTCAGAAGGTCTCTGACCAGGTATCCGACGGGAGGAATGGGCCCGGTGTTCTCTATATCCTCGGAGCTGCCGGGCATCCACTTTTCATAGTCGACTCTGAACCGGGAATCTCCCATCTTCTGGATATCAACCAGAGCCACACCATAAAGACTTGTCCCTGCCTCCAGTGCAGGCCTACCAGAGTCCACCCATTCTCCGGCGTTGATGACACCTGTTTTCCCCTCATATCCCAGGCGAACCCTGGAGGTCACAAAGAAGTTCATGACTTCATTCAGATCGCCCTTGCCTATTTTTTTATCGATGCAGTCTTCCATGAGCTCCTGATCCATGCTGTTAAATCCGGCATAGTAGGCTTCCACTACCTCCAGGGGGGCCATTCCCAGAGTCATCGGGGGTTCCATAGATTTTTTGATGGGGGTGCTGATCATGACTCCTATCAAAATAATAACCGCCGCCGAGATCATGTAGACGGTGCTTTTCCGTCTCCAGATCTGCCGGCGCTTTTGATTTATTTCTCCCCGCTGGGTCAACTGTGAGGCCCGGGCTTCAATACTCTGCCGCTCTTCGTCCTTCAGGGGGTTGAGAGCCCCCTCAATTTTCCACAATTCCATTACCTTGATCCATTTTTTAAGAAGACCCTGTTCTCCCTTGAAGGAGAGGGTCAGCACATCGGCTATTTCTTCTTTCAGTCCGGGAATCATCAGATCCGGGCTGAGGGCCGGCACTCTTCGCAATTGTTCATTCCGGTTGTCCTCTTCGCTTTCAAGAGGTGCATAGGGATGACTTCCCCTGAGAATGCTGGCTGCGAGGAGGGCCGTGGTAAACTCCAGACCTTCCAGACCGGACCGATCGGGATGGTTGAAGGGATACCAGTGATTCATCCTGGTCTGCTCATTATCGCTCTTGCGGATAAACTCCATCAGACTGTTGGGCAGAAGAAGAATCCTGCCGTCTTCGAGAAAGACCCAACCCCGGGAGTAAAATCCCTGGTAAGGACTGTTCTTGTCCCTGAGGGATTGGAAAATCCGGATCATTTTCTCAAGTTTTTCCCGATCGAGATCCTCTGCTGAAAATTCCCGGCCCTTGAGAGGAGGGCCGTAGAAGATCATGCTTCCCTTTTCTTCGGTCATGCCTTCCAGTTTCCAGGGTTCCATTCTTCCTTCCGAATCATAGATCCATCCCGGCTCATTCTGGAGAGCCGAAATGTCGACGGATCTGAATATCCTGGAACTCAATCCACTGAAGATTCCAGTATAGTCCTTTCCCTCAATGGTCAGGGGAATCAGGTCGTTTATATTCTGCTCAGTTGTAGTCATGGGGGCTCCCTGGATTTTCATTTCTTCATCACCTTGGTTAATATACTAAATAATGCCCTGGGAGGCATTAGAGAAAGCTTGAACTTTCTAAGCTTGCGGGTAGACTCTGGCTGTAAAACGGAACAGTGTATAGCTGCCCGTCTGCCAGAAATCCGAGCTGAGACCCGCCTTCCTGCAGAGCTGATTCATAAAGGTTTCCCTGTTCCAGTTCTGCTCAGTCGCCACCTGAGGGAGAAACAGTCCCTGTCCCCGGGGGGCCTTCAGAAGGGCGCCGTGTTCTCCCATCCTCAGTTCATCCGGACTTGATGCTTTCTCCATGGGACTGAGCAGAGAAATCTCTAGATCAATCTCTTTCCACTCCTCTTCCTTCAGGGGTGAAAAGCGGAAGTCATTAAAGGCCGCCGATGCGGCTGCCTCCCTAATAGTCAGCTCGAGTGGTCTGTCGGATTGAATGTATCCGATACATCCACGGAGAGCGCCTCCCAGATGAAGGGTGACGAAAACACCGCAGCGGGGCATCTCAGATAAAAAAGCGGGAGCCGATGGTTCGGGGTGGGCAAAGGAACTCCCGATTACTCCATGAATCCATTGGATCAGTTCGTTCTGTTCTGCTGTGTTTAAATCCAGACCTGCCATAATAAACCTCCTTTAAGACCAGCTGATTCCTGCATAATACACGGCTTTTATTTCACCTCTGTCTGAGACTTCCGTTTTGGATTCACCCAGAATGACGGGAGATGAATCCTCAAAAATTCCCAGATCCGACATTAAAGTCATCAAAATACTCCCGCAGCTGCTTATCTTTCCTTCTCTTTCGAGTTCAAGAAGGGAGCTTTTCAGAGGCAGGCTGAGGTTCTCCATAAATGTCCGGGTTTCGACTTCTGTCTCCGAGGCCAGACCATAGCGGCTCATATTGGCCGACAGGATTATCAAAATCTTCTGCTTGTCAGTGAAGACTGTTTTCTTCAATAATCCGGCCGCCTTTTTCAGTTCTGACCGCTTGAGACTGCCTGCCAGGAGGGGAATGATTTCAATTTGTGGAAACAGAATCTGAATGAAGGGAAGCTGCAGTTCCAGAGCATGTTCTTCCATATGGGGTGAATCATTATAAATAAATAGATCTGACTTTTCTGCCAGGGTTCGGCAGGTTTTTCTGTCTACATCGACGAGTCCGAGGGGTGTCTCAAAATACTTTTTTTCACTCAGATAGAAGACCCGGCGGTCTTTTTCCCTGTGAACCGGTCCTAACAGTAGAATTTTATCCGGCTTGAAAAGCGATGCCGCTGCAAAGGCCGCCCCAATGGAAAGTCCTGTTTTCTCCCAGGTCCCGTGGGGGCAGAGGATCAGCTGTGCGTCTCCCGGGGGGAATCCGTGCAGGAGCTCATGGACTTTTTCCGACAGTTCCAGGGGAGTTTCAGGATAGAACAAGCCCCTCACAATGGGCTTACGGATCTCTTTTTTTAAAATATCCATCTTTCTCACACCTTTCCTTTCAGCCGATTTATTCTGGAGTCGTCCAGTTTCACAAACAGATTTTTTTCGTGGGTGGGCAGAACCAACCCTTTTTTCCCTTCCTTCGGTTTTCTCAGGTATTTCACCTGAGTGTAGTAGAGGTCGGCCGCACCCGATTCTTTAGACTTGCTGTAAAACAGGGCCAGGTTTCCCGCATCCAGAAGGACCTCCAGAGGGACCGTTTTTCCCCGGGGAAGGCGGATGAACACATAGGCCCCCGGAGAATCTCTGCTGTGCAGCCAGTAGTCGTTTCCTCTCACATATCGGCCCAGAAGTGATTCGTTTTCTTTGGCAGACCGTCCTACCAGTATGGTAAAAGTTCCCGATGTGAAACTCAATCCCGGAATACCGGGACCCGACTCTTTTTTCTGTTCCTTCACGGCGGGCAACAGGGCTTCCAGATCTTCCGGGTCGTCCAGAACCTCAAGATCTTCCAGATCCTTCTCTATCTGTGCCAGACGCATCCTCAGGTTTATGATCTCCTCTTCTCTGAGATCCCTGCCCCGGGAGGCCTTGCCAGCCTTCTTATAGTAGTCCTGCCCATTCGCAATGGCTGTTTTTGCCGGATCAAGAGGAATCATTTCGTCCGAGTCGGGGGTCCTGAATTCTGCCTGTCCCCGTTCTATCAGATGGGAATAGGACATCAGTGTATCCGCCATCCTCCTGTATTTCTCTTCATTCCTGTAATCATCCAGTTTCTTTTCCTGATTTTTCAGGCTGGCTTTGATGCTGTTTTGCCTGTATTCAAGGCTCCTGCGAAGCCTATCCTTCAAATCAGTGATTTTTTCCTCTTTTTCCCGGGTTCCATACAGTTCTTCCAGAAACTCACTGTAGCTGCCGAAGCCTTCTGGTAATAGGCGGGACTGGTAGTCTTTCCCGGGAGGCTTTCCCTCCTCTTCGGGCATAAAGAGTTCTCCCGGAATTTCTTTCCGGGCAGGCCGTCTTGAGAAGGCATCCAGGATCTTATCCTCATGATTGCAGAGGATCAGATTGGATGCTCCCCCCCAGAGTCTTATGTACAGTTTATCTTCCCGCTCTCCTTTCTTCAGATCAACCCTGATTATTCTGTCCGCACCCAGCTGCCGGGCTCCGGTCACACGGGCTCCCTTGATTCTGGATCTCATATAAGACGTGAATCGGGGAGGTTTGGAGAGAGAGGGGGGGCGGCCTTGTATCTCGTGGAGTCTGAGGCCTTTTCTGTCCAGACAGACGAGGATATTAAAACTTTTTCCCGGGCGGTGAAACTCTAGAATCAGCTGGGTGTAGCTGCACTGGCGGATATTCTGAAGGAAGGCTCCCTCCAGGGGCAGTTCTTCCAGGACCCGATTAATTTCAAGCCAGTTTAAGCTCATTCGATTGACTCAGCTGTCATCTCATTCGTAAGAGGTCTAATGGCTTCCAGGAAAGTGCTTTCTCCTGCGGATGAGAAAAAAACAAGAAGGACTTTTTCCGGAAACTTCAGGGTGGGAAGGGTGCTCTTCAGTGTTTCATAGACAGTCTGGGCCGCCAGTGATGGAGGATATGCGTACACTCCCGTAGAGATGGCCGGAAAGGCCAATATTTTAAACTGTCCGAGATCTGCCAGGGCGAGACAGTTCCTGTAGCACGAGGCAAGCACCCCGGGTTCTCCCGCGGTTCCTCCCGTCCAGACGGGTCCTACCGTATGGATTATCCCCCGGAGTTTCAGATCTCCCGGTTCTGTCAGAACCGCTTCGCCCGGAGGCAGTCCATGGGGGTACTCTTCATTCCTGACCCTGCGGCAGGCCCTCAGGAGAGCCGGACCGGCAGCCCTGTGAATGGCGCCATCCACACCGCCGCCTCCCAGAAGGCTGGAGTTGGCCGCATTGACGAGCACATCGCAGGGTATCCGGGTGATATCGCCGCAGATTGTTTCGATGCGTCCCTGTAATAATTTCATAGAAAGACTCCTGTCAGAAAAGCAGCTGCTATAAACAATCCGTTCAGGAGTGGGAGCAGCAGAGGCCTCTTTCTCCTGATACTTCTACGGGATAGAATAAACATCATCACAATAGGAAAACACCCGAAAAGAGTGTGAATGACAGGTGATTTTGCCAGTCCCGGCAAGCCGCTGATGATGGTGACCGGCAGTAAAATCTGGGACAGACCCATCAGCCATCGGTCAAAGTTCAGGGGCGGTCTGTTCTTTCTAATGAGTGTCCACGACCGGATGAGGAACAAAGAGTGAGTAAGGAGGAGCAGAATTCCTGCAATTCTATGGAATATTATGGTCATTTCAGGGTTAAATGTACATTTTTCGGATAAAAAATTCCATATCAGATAAATTTAATAAACTTAATAAAAGCTTCAATTTACAAACGGTTAGTATCTGTTTATTATAGTATTATGGTTAAACGATACATACTCATTGTTTCAATTTTAGCTTTAGTCGCTGTATCCCCTCTTTTTGCACAGGATGATTACAGGTCGCGCATCGCCGTTGTTCCCATGGAGAATGGTACGGGTCTTGAACAGTACAACCCCCTTTGCAGTACAATTACCGATACGGTCTCCCTGGTTCTGGAATTTCTGAAAGATTACAGAGTCCTTGATGAACAGGATGTCAATCTGGGCCGCCTGGAAAAATTGGACCTTGATAATCAGGAGCAGATCACTCAGATTGCCAATGAAGAAGGGATTGATGAGATCATATATGGCCGGATGGTCCAGGTGGACGGTGTTTTTCAGTTTACCATCTCCCTCTACAATGTGAACAAGGGCCGGATATCAAACACCCAGAGTGCAGAAGCCTTTTCCGTCCTGGAAGTCTTTGATGCGGGTGATGAACTGACTGAAGGACTCATTAGTCAGCTCTCGGATGTTAAGATCGCTTTTGGATCTATCAGGCTGGATCAGAAGGGCGGACAGGGAAACTACACAGTTAATCTGGACAGCTTTCCCCTGAGAAATCCGGAAAAGACCTTTAGAAAGGTTCTGAACGGACAATATGAGGTTTCCATTTCCCAGGAACGTCTTACAGGGCGTGAAGTGGTTTTTAAGGAGCTAATAGACGTCTTTGAAGAGAAAGAGACGGTGGTTGAGTTCGTGATTCCACCGGGAACACCCGAGGAATTTGTATGGATGGAAGAGGAGGGAGCGGCGCTTCTTGCTCTGGGTCAGAAAGAAGAGACCTTTGACCGGTTTATGGAAGAACTGACTCTCTTTCAGAATAAGACCCTGGCCCTTGAATATGACAGCCAACTGGAAGGACTCCGGCAGAACTACCTTGATCAGGCGGGAGAACTGGCGACCATTACTCTTCAGACGCGGATGGAAGAGGCGGACAAGACCTTTTACAGTAAGCGTGCCAAATTTGATGAAACCCTTCAGCAGTATGAAACGATTTCATCACTGGTGAAGACTGAATATGAGATTAAAACATTCAGCAGCTCCGAGGATCTTATCATCTCGGAACCCCAGAAAATCCAAATCGGGTCCAATGGATTGATCTATTTTGATGCCTTTGACAGTGAAAACCAATGTTTTCTATACGGCTGGAACCAGAAGGACGATTCTATCCTTTTCAGATCACTGAAAGGCAAGGAAGGCGAAGTCTACAAGGGAGATTTTACGACTTCCGGATGGCGCCTGTATCTCTGGGAACCCGGCTCCTCTCAAATTGAGGTTCTGGACAATGAATTGCAGACCCTCAGTACTCTTCCTGTTCCGGATCTGCCGGGAGGCATGACAGGTCTCAAGATTGCCCTGTCTCAAAATGGATTAGTCTATCTTGTTTCATCTTCCCAGATCCGTGTCATCGATACGACACGTGTATATGACGAAGCGGGAGAACTGATGCTTCCCGACCGCTACTATACCATCGAGGAAAAGCTGGGGGATGTGCTGACCAGTGAATCAACTTCCCCTGCGGATCTTTTCTTTGATCAGGCCAGGCACCTGAATGTCTTTTATCCGGAAACGGGCAGTCTGTATGTCTGTGATGAAAAAGGGAATCTTCTGAGAAAGATAAGCATTCCTGAATCCAGACCGGAATCCCGTGTCGCCATTGACAGTACAGGTTTTATCTATATCACTCTCTATGACCAGAACAGCATAGCCAAGTACACCCCCCTGGGAGAAAAGGTCACCAGCTACGGCCAATACGGCACTGATCCGGGACAGTTTTCACTACCCGTCGGAATCGCTTTGGACAAGGAGGGAATCCTCTATGTGGCCGACTCCTACAATGCCCGTGTTCAAAGCATGAATCCCCAGACTCCTCCTGTCATCTATCCGGAGATTGCCCGATACGGTGAAGATCTTGACCGGAGGATCGACAGAACCCAGGTCGCTGTCCGCAAAGACCGTGCCGCCCGGGGTGAGGTCAACTGGAAAACTCATACGGGCAATATCGTGACAACCTCATCCCTTCTAGGCTCAACTTTCGGGCTCCTGCTTCTGCAGGATTACTTCGGGAACAATGCTGCCAATGCCTATTATGATTACCAGACCAGTACAGATCCCGGTGAAATTGAAGACGCACGGGGAAAATCCGAGAGGAATACAATCTTTCAGGGCATTGCTGAAATGTCCTCTTATGCCACCATGGGTTTCGCAGCCGGATATGCCACGGAAACCCTTTTGAAAATCGAACTGGACAGCACTCTGACCCGCTACAATACAAGGCAGATTCAGAACCTGGATATGAATGACCTCTATGAAACAGATCCCAGCAAGTACCGCAGCATCCGGGCTACTTCGCGCATTGGTGTGTGGACCGGTATCGTTCCCCCTGTTCTGGGGATGATCGGTATGGCTGCATCGGCGGGAATGGCCAATGAGCAATCAATAGATTTGCTGAACTATTCTGTGGCGGGTGGAATCCTGATTCCGCCGATATTCTCCCATCTTCATGGAGGCCGTTTCAGCATGGGCCTTCTGATAGCCGGATTGTCTGCGGATGTCCTGGCTCTCTGGGGAATTGTTGAATCAGACGTCATCTCCTCGGGAGACTTTGAACCCTGGGGTGCCGACCGCTACAGCATCGGGAGTCCCGATACGGTGAGCCTGTCCCGATCTTTCGAGCGCATGGGAGAGCTGAAGGGGTTCTACCTCCTCAGTGCCGCCTTCGGCATTCGCCTGGCTGCCGGGATGTTTGATACCCGCTACGGATGGACCTATACCAATAACTATAACCGTTACAAAGCTGTCAGGCCAAAAGAAACGGAAACAACTGCCTCGGCTGATTTTAATGTAAGACCCTACCTGGATGACCGCGGCGGGATGGGACTGGCACTGAATATTTCATTTTGATCTTAACTGAATTATTCTTCTTCCAGTTCCCAGCCGATCATCTGGTAGAGTTCCCAGGCTTTGAAACGCTTTTCACTGACGACTTGAGCAACAGCTTTTTTTCGGATTGTATTGGATGTTGAAAAGCTCTTGTATGTGGAAAAGCTGTACCATCCGTTTCGGGGGCTCAATTTAATGATGACCGGACTTATAAATACAGTTGACGGTTCTATCAGGAAGGGTGCTGCATTAAAGTATTCTTCACGAATCTGACTTTCACCTCTTCCTTTTTTATAGCTAATTGAAAGGATAGCTTTTGGATCAAAGGCGTACCTCCCCGGTTCCAGAGGGATACTGGTGTAATCATGGCGGGGACTGAAGACAAGTGATTTTTGCTTGCCTGTTTCCTGATTCACAATTTTAATGGTGACACTGTTTGTTGTATGACCATTTCCGTTTCGGTCCATACCAAGGTCCCTTGTTACTTCTCCAGTTATCACAAAGAGAGATTCTGTAGGACTTCCCGGCAAAGGCAGTGAGGAACAGGCGCCGAAGAGCAGTATGATCAGTATTGTGGAGGAGATAATGGTCAGTTTGACTTTCATAGCATCCTTCTTAAAAAACGGGGGTTTATTTAATTCTGTCCTGTCAAAGGGCTTTTGTCAATTCAGAGAGAGCTTAAAAGGATTAAACCAGGGGCCGTTTTATCTTAAAGGTCGTATTTTGCCCGGCGGTACTGCTAAAGGTTAGCACTCCCTTATTGGCTTCCACTATATGCTGACAGATGAAGAGCCCCAATCCTGCATTTTCTTTACGGCTCTGACCAGGTACTCCTTCAAGGAATTTTCCATGGCAATTTCTTCCAACTTAAGAAGGGACACCCCCCAGATCAGGCATCCTGACATCCATAGGAATCAGATCAGGGTTCCATCCTGAAAGAAGGTTCATGACCTTCTGTGGATCTGTTGTGAATGTGACCCTTTAATTCTGAGAACTGAATATCTCAGAAAAGGAGAGGCACATCTCTTCTTCATCGTCTACAATAAGCACATGGGATGTCATAAAAGTATAATACGGGGCTGTCCTGTTTCAGCAAGTTTATATTCGGGCCTGATGAACGTCCTTTTTCTGCACGCCGGGGAGTATATTTAAAATCAGTTATAAGATAAAACAAATTTTAACTGTTTATTCACAAGGAAGATAAGGAAAAGTTTGTGTCTTTGACATGGGAATTGCGTTAAAATAAAGAGAAAATTATCTAAAGGAGTTACAATGAAAAAAGCGGCTATTATTCTGCTTTCTCTCGTGATGCTCGCTTCTATGAGCATGGGACTATTCGCCAACGGTCAATCTAATGGTGGAAAAAAGAAACTGAAAGTCGGTCTTTCTTTCTCTGACTTTGACACAGAAAGATGGTCTACAGAAGCTGATGCCATGGAAAAACTTTTCACCGAAGCCGGTGCGGAAGTTGTTATCCAGGTTGCCAACCATGATGCAAGACTGCAGAACGACCAAATTGCCAATATGATCACAGGTGGTGTTGATGTTCTTCTAATTGTTGCAGAAGACGGTGCTGCCGCGGCTACTGCCGTTGATGATGCCGCTGCGGAAGGCGTAAAAGTTATTGCTTATGACCGCCTGATCAAGTCTGCCAACCTGTCAGCCTATATTTCTTTTGATAACGTAGCTGTTGGTGAAGCCCAGGCTAAAGGGATTATATCCAGAGTTTCTAAGGGTCGCTATGTAATGCTCGGTGGATCTCCCACTGACAACAACGCTGTTCTCTTCAGAAAAGGACAGATGAATATTGTTCAGCCTCTTGTAGACAAGGGTGATATTACTATCGTTGCTGACCAGTGGGTTGAAAACTGGGATAATGCTATTGCTACAACAAAGATGGAAAATATCCTGACAGCTATAGATAATGGTGTTGATGCTGTTGTTGCTTCCAATGACGGTACCGCTCTGGGAGCTCTTCAGGCTATGAAAGCTCAGGGTCTGGCTGGTAAAGTTCCTATCTCAGGACAGGATGCAACTACTGCCGGATGTAAATCTATTGTTGAAGGTGATCTTTCAATGACAGTCTTCAAGGACCTTAGAAAACTGATGCCCCTGGCTGTTGAAACAACTCTGGCTCTTGGTCGTGGAGAAGCTATCACAGGTATGACCTCTTACACACTGAAAGAACTCACCGGTGATAACCTTACCGGCGAAGTTCCCTGCAAGTTCCTGAAAGTTATCTCTGTAGATGCTAAAAATGTTTACGAAGAAGTTATCAAAAGCGGATTCCAGAAATATGATGAAGTTTACAAAGATATTCCTGAAGACAAGAGACCTCCCCGGGTTTAATTCAGGGGCTCTTCCTCATCATTGCAGTTTACTTTGAAATTGCTTCCAAGAAGAAGACATCTTAACTATAATAGGGTTATGAAAGAAACGAACCCTGAGTTACAGAAAAAACTGAAAGATTCCCTCGGGATCGATGCGGCGGCCTGGTCTCTGGGCCGCCTCTTTTCTTTCCCTGGAAAACTCTCGAGCCCTGCCTGGGGCCTCTTCGCAATGGATGCCTCGGGGGACCTGCATTTTATACGCTTTCATCAGCAAAACTGGTATTCATCCCTGACTCAGTCAGGGGCTTCCGGAGGAAACAGCGACACCGGAGACATCCAGGTTCACATCTGTTTCCCTTCTGATAAGGCTCTGTCATTCAAGAAAATCAAGAAACGGGGATTCTTCAGTTTTCTGACAAGACCCTTTCCTCTGTATCATCTGGAACAGGAAGGATCTGAGGGGCTCGTCATCTTTGAACTGGAAGATCCGGATCTGAATTTTTTGACTCTCCTGGATCAGTTTTTCTCCTGATAAGGATTTCCGGTCGTTCTGCCGTGAATGTTAACCATAACGATCGTTTCTGCAGTCCGGATTACGTCTTCTCTGT